>JAYVPE010000225.1:0-7044 GCA_043757575.1 Pirellula sp. | reverse complement strand
GAAATCATAATTGCGGACAACGGAAGCATTGACGGATCTCAGGAAATCGCGGAGCGAGCAGGAGCGAGAGTTGTATCGGTCGCTGAGCGCGGCTACGGTGCTGCGTTGCTAGGTGGAATCGCGGCTGCACGTGGCAAGTACATTTTGATGGGTGATGCGGATTGCAGTTACGACTTTGGCGAGGTTTCGAGCTTCATAGCCAAATTGGATGAGGGGTTTGATCTGGTGATAGGTAATCGTTTTGCAGGCGAGATCAAGAAAGGTGCGATGCCTTGGCATCACCGGTACATAGGCAATCCAATTTTGAGTGGCATTGGACGACTTTTGTATCGCCCCGGCTGTCGCGACTTTCACTGTGGACTGCGATCATTCGATCGTGCGAAAATTAGTGGTTTGAGACTGAGTGCTTCGGGAATGGAGTTTGCGACGGAAATGATAGTTCGAGCGACACAAGCTGGCTACAGGATTGCTGAGGTGCCCATAACGCTATATCCCGATGGTCGAGGAAGGCCACCGCATTTACGAAGCTTTCGTGACGGCTTGAGACATCTGCGACTTATGGTCTGGCTTCGCTTTCGTCAGGAAAAACAGCATGAAAGCGATCAACAGGAAAGCGCTGAGGCTCAATAGGAACATGTCTAAACTCGTCAATGATTCGAACAAGGATTCCTCCGAACGCCAAATTTGTTTCGCGGTAATCTCGGTGCTTTTAATTGTCACGGCCTTCTTAAAGTTTTGGTCAGTAGTTACGGTTCCGTTTTTCGGACTAATTGTCGGTGTCCCGACGTCGCTGTTGTGGTTTACGATATTTCTGGAGTTTGCGGTGGTTTATTGGAACTTCACATCGACGGAAGTTCCTTGGTTGTTGGTTGTCAACGGGAGTTTATTTGCCGTGTTCTCAATTGTCTCTGCTTATAAGATAGCGGTAGGCGCTAGTTCTTGTGGATGTGCTGGTGTAATTGGCGTTTCCCCTTATTTCAGTTTCTTGGTTAGCTTGATCGTCGTGGTGGTGATTGTTTTCTTTGCGTGTAAGCATCTTGGGGGAGCGTTTGATTTAAAAACGTTTTTGAGATTGCCGTTACGCTTGTACGGTGACATTTCTCACCAGCGACGTGGGCAACTGCTTGGAATTGGAGCGTTAGTTGGAATACTCGTTTGTTCAGAATCGAGTGTTTTTGCAGCGCTTCGAGATTTGACTTTCGGAAAGAATCCAGTGAACGCCCTTTCGTCGCCAGCGAAAGACCTTGTCCTTGGCGTTGAAGAGACCCGTTCGATTGAAATCAAAAATGATTCAGATAGACGCGTAAGAATCGTCGGTGTGGAAAAGTCGTGTAAATGTGTTGTCGAAAATGCTGTTGGGGTGACTGTTCCGGCAAGGTCATCTCTTGAGATTCCGATCGCTGTTACGCCAGGCAAACTCGGGTATTTTCAGGAGGAAATCCATTTCTACTTGGATCATCCGCTTCAATTTCGTTTAGAAGTTTGTGTTGTTGGTTTCGTTTCAAAGGGAGAATTTTGATGTTTAAGATTTTTGGAAATGCCGTTGCTTTCATTGCGTTTGGCTTAGGAGTCGTTTTTCTAGCTCCAAGTGCCAATGCTGGGAAAGGGGGTACTTGTGCGCCGAGAATGGCACAAGGGCAAGTTCAGGGCTGCCGTGGTACATGTCCCTCTGCGACGCCGAGGTGTGCGCCAGTTTATCCAGGTAACGATCCTACCGTAGCTGCTACGGGTTGCGGTTGCAATCCGTAGTCTCAGCAATCTTGCAATCGCGTTTGATGCGATAAATCAAATTCATTATTCACTTGGTCCGTTCTACGACAGGACCAAGCAGTTTGGGAAGCAAAATGAAACTAGCGTTTAAGAAACTTGGAATCGTCCTACTTACGTCACTCGTCGTTTCACGCGGATCAGCGGCAGATATTGACGAAGTACTTAAAAAGTTGTACCGATCGGAAATCAGTATTAGCGCGGTGTTTGTAGCATCCATTGAAAGAGAGATTCGTTCTGTTCAAGGGACAGATGTCGAAAGGGGAAATCTGGATTGGGGAATAATTGGAACCAACGGTGAACGACTGGAGATCCTGAGTGGCATTTCTGCTAAGGAATTAAGAGCAGTATCTGCAAGCGCACTTGATGCTTTCTGTCGCTACTCTAGCGAAAGCGAGCTTCGATTAAAAAGCACGTATGTTCACAACCCAAATTACGACGCAATCGTGATTTACAATCAAGATGTCACGTCGTGGAGCATTGACACGTATACGCAGAACCCAAAATTTAAGTATGACATACCGCCGCTCCAAGGATTGGTTGCGATGATGCCCTATAGGTGGTCAGTCAAAAAGTTGATGGATTGCAACGGAGCAAAGTTGATCGCTTGTACAACAAGCACGTCAAACCCCAACTTGATAAATGTACAATTCAAATTAAACATGACAAATTCGACGTCGCCATTTAAAGAGGCGTTTCAGGGTACTTGGACAATGAATTTTGACCAAAAGCGTGGTTGCATTGTGACGCAACAATTCATCGCCGACAATAGGATGGATACTTGTTCGTACGAATACCAATTCAAGGAGGGAGAAGAGTTCCCGACCAAGCTCGTAAAAATCAGTGAATTTGAGTTTGAGGGTAAGGCGAAAACAGAGAATCACTACGAATTCTTAAAGGTATCAACTACCCACTCGCTTCCGAAGGAAGCGGCCTACTTGCCATTTTATGGCCTACCCGATCCATCAACAGATTTCTCAAGATTTTTCCGATTTGGAAATGCATGGGTACTTGGGTTATTTTTTTTGCTGTTGGGATTAGTTATCTTTCGATTGGCAAATCGAAAAAAATGAACTGGCTCGAAATTCTGGTTTCCAAATTAATTATCCTGGCTGCGTTTGGGCGAGCACTTGGGGTTGCCTTGCGAGGGGAGAATACAGCGCTACTTGCTCCGCTTTTTTTGGTTCCAGCCGTTCTAGCAATGACGAACAGTAAAACGCATTTCTCAATGATTGGGTTCAATGCGGTATTCGGCGGTTTTTTTTGGTGGACCAATTTGGAATGCTTGGCGAATTCGCACGAAGGTGCGTTAACTGGATTGCTCTTGTTTGCCGTAGTACTTCTGACCACGATGCACGTAGTTTTTTGCGCGATAGGACGGTGGGTTTTTAGAAAAATTGGCTACTGGTCGAAAATCATCCTTCCTTTCGCGTTGGTAGTGTACGAGTACTCCTTGCACAATGTGGTCAAGCTATATGACGGTGTCGGTCTGACCTATTTCCAAATGGGTCAGGGATACGCAGACCACCCAGTACTGCTTCAGTTCGCTTCATTTGGCGGACTACCATTGCTTACATTTTTTGTTGGCTTGCAAACCAGTTTCCTAATCGAATTGGTATCGTCGAATTGGAATGGCGTCAAAGCTTTTTTGTGTGCAGTTTATGTCGGCTTCTTGGTAGCGGTCGCATTTCAAATTTTTCCAGCATCGTCGCTAGCTCAACCAGATCAATCTAAAGTCGTTGGTACATTGATAATCCTCCCAGATCGTATTACCCATCGTACGTTGCCCTGGTTAGACGAAGTGCTTACGTCTCTCTATCTGAACCGACAAGAACGCGAGGGACATTTGGGCTGGGTCTGCGTTGTTGGACCGGAAACGGCCTTGGAATGGAGAATTTCAGAAGAAGATTCACGAGGACAGTACGATGACCATAGGCCATCAATTTCGATGGCAATACTAGATTTATCGAAGAAACACAGTTGCTTCTTTGCAATGGGAGCATGGGTTCTTCATCCTGATGGTTGCTCTCGAACAAATGCCGTAGTTACCGTAAAGGACGCACAATGTGTTTTTACGGGCAAGCGAAACTTGTGTTGGTTTGAAAAGAAACAACTAGGAATGAATCTCCTCGTTTCCTTTGGTGTCGTTTCGCCTGATTTGTTTACGTTTAGCAGTCCTTTGTTGGAGGCAGAACAGAACCTTGCGTTGGCAGTCAATCCAGTAAAACCGCTTGTTTGCAATGACCTGTTTTTTCCTGCCACATATTCACGAAATAATCCGGCACTTACGAACTCCGTTTTTGTATGTTGTTCAGATTCCAGTTTCGATGAGGCAAAAATCTTTGAAAACGTCGCTTTGTTGCACTCGAGATTGCGAGCGGTTGAATTTGGAAATCCAATTGCGAGATGCGCGATCGCAGGTTCGAACTTTGTCTTGGATGCGCGAGGCAATCAGATTCAAAAGACCGACGGCGAAGGTAGTATTCAAGTGTTTGAACTTAAAGCAAATCATTTTTCAAGGCATTGGTTGTCGGATGTTAGTTGGGATCCAGAATGGCTTTCAAAATTCGCGTGCATTTTCTTTTTTGGAGCAACGCTCATTGGGCTGTTACGACGCGGAAGCTGGCGGCGGAATTGCAATGCGATGGTGGCCTCTTGACCCATTATCGCGTACTCGATTTGCGGCGCGATCGTTTTCTTCATCGGATTGCGCTAAGCTTCCTATTCGTAGTACAGACGCTAGTCTTGTTGATCAACTCCTGGTTTACGGCACCCGGTGTAGATGAATGGGCACATCTCCCCTGTGGTTTGTATAGCTGGCAACACGGAGATTTTAATCCCTATTCTGTTAATCCGCCTTTGGTACGTATGATCGCTGCGTTACCACCGTACTTGATGGGAATTGACTTCAGATTTGCGAGACTTGCGGATTCGCCGCCCATGGATCGCTCAGATCCTCACTTAAGGTCAGCTTTCATTGAGCAGCTTGGACCAATGGCGTTTTACTGGCTATTCATAGCAAGAATTACCCTCATCCCAGTTTCTTTGGTAGGCACTTGCCTAATTTGGGAAATTGGACTTCGACTAAAGAACATTGAGTGCGCATGGATTGCAGCCATACTTTGGGCAAGTTCGCCTATGGTGCTGACGTTTGGTGCATCAATCGTCCCTGATGTTACTGCCGCTGTACTGGGGCTTTTCGCTCAGTGGCGATTCTACATCTGGCTACGAATGGGTAGGAACTTGCAAGCAATAGTCCTGGGTGTCGCGATCGGTGTTGCGATGCTTTCCAAATTGACATGGTTGATCCTTCCTGGAGTAGTCTTTCTAACCACAGTTTTTTACGGAGTTTGGATTGCAAAGAGATGGCATTGGCAAAGGCGAGTTGCTCAACTTATTGCTGCTCTGACGATGGCTTGGGTTACATTGCACGCTGGGTATCTGTTTCGGGGAACATTACGTCCCGCAGGGGAGTACCTTACAACTGTGCCACAATCCATAGAATCTGAGAATCCTCTTCGCCATTCCGTCATAGGAAAGATCCCGATACCTGTACCCACCGAGTACCTACGCGGAATCTTTTTCCTGGGGTCCGAGAGTTATCCATCCTATTTTGTAGGTAAATGGTCCCGTCACGGTTGGTTTGACTATTACGTAATTGGCATTTTTCTCAAAGAGCCGTTAGCAGTATTTGTGTTGGTTGGACTGTTTGGGTTCTTTCAATTTTTCTGTCGAAAGGCAACTCGGCATTCTGTCACCAAACGAGAGATGCTCCGATTGCTCGGGGTGCCAGGCATTTCTCTCCTTATTGTCGTCAGCGGGTGTACCGGCTTCAATCATCACATACGCTATGTACTGCCATTCTATCCATTCGCTTACCTTCTAGCAGCAAAGATTGGCTGTGGAAAACTGACTGGATGCACGGGTGTCGATCGGCTAATGCGATGGGCACTCGTCAGCTGGTTTGTGCTTAGCAGCATGTCAATCGTCCCTCGCTCGTATGCTTTCTTCTCAGAGGGAGTTGGGGGTGCCAGCCAGGGTTGGCGTTATCTCAACAGCAGCAACCTTGATTGGGGGCAAGATCTTTTGACGATCAAGACTTGGCTTGAATGCAATCCAAACAAACGTCCCGTGTATCTACTTTACGCATCGTCCAGCCTTACTATGGTTGACTTGGAATCGCTGGGTTTTCCAAAGTGTCTAGATGGAGGACTTTCAATCGACCATGACAAAAGTCGCGGGCCGTCGAAACCTGGTTGGTGGATTTGCACTCAATCAGCCATGGTGAATGGAAGATATCGTTGGTTTTTCGATCGACCCGCCACGATTCCACTCTCAGTGACGACTTCAATCTACTTTGTCGAGATTACAGACGGAGAAGGCAATTCAATTCTAGATATTCCAGAAACTGAGAGGGAAGGTGAAAATGGTTCGTCGAATCCTCGCTGATCACAGGGCAAGGAAAACGAGAACGATTGGTTTCACGGTTGTGGAACTACTCGTGGTGATTTCAATTATTAGCGTCCTTGTTGGGCTCTTGCTTCCAGCCGTTCAAGCGGCTCGCGAAGCGGCAAGGAAATTCCAATGCCTGAATAACTTGAAGCAGATTGGGTTAGGATTGGCCAACTATGAGTCGACCTTTCGAACGTTTCCTGCAGGCTCGTTACGGCCACCAGGGTTGGAGGATAATGGACGGGATCGTCCTCGAGTCAATTGGGCCATTTCTATTCTACCCAAGATCGAACAACTGGCTCTGTACGAGTCTTTTGACAGCCGCGTGTCGGTCAATCTCGCTGTAAACGAACGTTTGCGTACCGCACGTGTCAATACGTATCTGTGCCCATCCGACCCGAGTAGCGGTGTCGAGTTTGAACCGCTGCTTGGAAGCCGCTACGCACGGGGAAACTACGCTGCTAATTATGGTACTGCTTCCTGGGGAATCCAGTTCTGGAAGGAATCGCGTTACCGAGGTGTGATGGGCCAAAACACTTGGATGAAATTGGCTCAAATCACTGATGGTCTTTCCAATACCTTTGCGGTAGGAGAGGTATTGGCTCATCCGAATCGAACGGATAACCGAGGCGTATGGGCGTTCCACGCTCCTGGCGCATCCACGATCGGGTTAGATTGCGATGTCAAGTGCCAAGGGATCAACGGTGATCTCACCCGGGAGTGGATTCCGTACTGCGCCGCTGTCGATACTCGGTTTCCGTGTTCACCACAGAATAATGGGATGAGTAACGCTGGCCCTCGAAGCAAGCATCCGGCTGGCGCAAA
>JAYVPE010000224.1:0-7064 GCA_043757575.1 Pirellula sp. | reverse complement strand
CTTTACCGAAATAATTTTTAGCGGAATGGCGCGAGCCATCCGGTTTCGTTGCGATTCATCCAATTCACCGTACGGCTCGCGCCGTTACGCTTCCAAAGCGAGCACCATTTAGCTAGCGCCCTGCGGTTCGCGTGCTGTTCCTTAAGTTTGCGGGTCAACGGTTTCGATAGCTCTTAGGAGGCTTTGTCGAAGCGTATAAAGCCTTGTTGGTTCCGTGATTTTTTGGCCGTCGAGATCCGTGACATAGAACACGTCAACGACTTGGTCCAGGTGCGTGCTGACTTTAGCAACTTGCAAATCTAGCTTGAGATCAAATAGTATTTTTGAAATGTCGTAAAGTAAACCGATTCTGTCGTACGCAAAGACCGAAATGATAGTGTTGCTCTCTGACGTGCTATTATCGAATCGAATTTGGGTTGGCTGTGTTCTTGCCTTCGCTGCATCAAATGTGGATTGAGATTTCCAAATACGACGAAAGACCGGCGGTTTTTCGTTTTTAGGATCAATGGCCTGGACCAAGTGGTTACAGACTTGTTCGATTCGATGGGCTGGCGGCGTGCCTTCGTAGTCTGCATCTTGAACCACAAAACGATCCCAAGCGATACGACCTGGTTGTGTATGGATTTCCGCCGACAATATACTGAGCCCCTGACTGGAAAGTGCACCGGCAATCTTGTGAAACAAGCCAGTTGACTGCTCTTGTCTCACCGCGGTTACAAATTCTGTCGCATCCTGATTGGCCAGGAAATTCCCCCAAGCTTGCACTGGTTTTTCAGCAGTCAACTGACGCAACCGCCGCAATTCTTCCATCAAATCCTTAGGCTTGATAGACAATAGGTATCCGGAGGGAATCGCTTCAATCTGCTCAGTAAACCAATTGTTTTCGCGTTCCTCGGCTGTTCGATGGGCCATGACCTCGGTCCTTTGAGTCGCTACGATACCGTGGAAGCGTTGGCCGGGGCTATCACTGCGGAATTGAGATTCCGTTGCATCATACAGTTGTAAAATCAGTCCGAGTTTCCAATCGTTCAACGCACCAGGCCCGACGGCATCTAAGTCGGCACAAGACAATACCAGTAGCATCTGCAAACGCTCAATCGAACCAACTTGCTTGGCGAAATGGACAATGGGATCCTTCTGCGAAAGATCAAATCGAAAGGCCGTATGAGCCATGAGTAGATGCTGATGAACGAGGAACACGAGCAATTCGCGATCGGCGTCAGATAGTTTGAACAGTCGAGCAGTCTCCTCTGCGATTTCGCGTCCAACCTCGCTATGATCCTCAGGGAAACCTTTGCCTAGATCATGCAACAAAAGAGCCAGGTGCAAGATCATCTTATTTTGTAAGCCACGGTAAACGCGACCGAGAGCGTCATCCAACTTTCCGAATTCCTCAGCGCATTCCACCGACCGAATGCAATGCGCGTCCACCGTGTACTTGTGATACTCGTTGAATTGCAATAGGCATCGAGCATGTCGCATCGCCGGAATGATTTGCTCCAGAACTCGCAGTTCGTGCAACCGCCGCAATATCTCTCCAAGTCGACCTGGCTGTGCTATCAATTGCAAAAACCGCTCAATCGCCTCCACGCCAACTTGATCGTCGCGACGGCGAAGCATAGCCCGCCTGATCGTTCGCCAAGTCTTGTGTTCAATACGCCGCATATAGCGATTAGCGACCTGCATCAATTCCAGCACTTTGGCGGGATCCGATTGCAGCTTTTCAAGTCCCGACCGTGTCGCCCATATTTCCTTTACTCCCAATCGAATACCGTTTGAAATGGGCCAAGCGATAAAGCGGGACAGGTATCCGACTACGCTCAATCGAGACCGAGCCATCCCGACGAAATTAGCCGAACTGTAGCGTACTTCGCTGGTGTATTCAAAATACTGCTGCATGAATTCTTCGACCGGCAGAACACCGTCGGTTCCCTTAAAGTTCAACCAAGCAGCCATTTCGATTTGCTTCGGTCGGTCCAGTGAATCCTGTGCGCGACCCGCTAGAAAATGCAATTGGTTACGCAAATGCAGCAGATATTGATATCCATCTTGAATCGCTCGAAAATCCTCTTGGGCTAGCAACCCCATTTCAACCAACTGCTTAGGGTCTTTCTCACCAAAGCATACAAAGCCGATCCAGCGAACGATTTGAACGTCGCGCAAACAACCGCGAGATCGCTTGACGTTGGGATGCAACAGGTATACCAACTCGCCGAATTTTTGTCGTTCGACAAACCTCTCCTTTTCAATCATCACAGCGAGTCGCCTCGACCGCCGCTTACAGCCAATGCGAAACGCGTTCAAAAATCCGTCGAGCAGTGCCTGACTTCCTTCCACCAATCGCATTTCAACCAGGGAGGTCAAAATAGTCGCATCAGTCCAAGCTGCTTGTCGTGCTTGGGAGGGAGTCCGAATATTGAATCCGAGTTGGAGGCCAGCGTCCACAATCATTTGAGCGATGGAGCGTGCAAGGGGTGCAACCTGCGATTCACTGACTCCCCTATACAGCAGCATCAAATCAATATCAGAAAACGGGGCAAGATCCCGCCGACCATATCCACCCAATGCAACGAATGCAAAGCACGACGCGTCGAGCGGTTTTGCCAAGCCAGTCAGAGCAGCTTGGATTAAGTCGTTGATAACTTGGTCGACTTGGTCCGCCCACGCAAAGCAGACTTGTGGTCCTGTAGCACCCGAATGGTGAAGATTGGCCGCTTTGAGACGCGCGTCCGCTAGATGCGAACGCGCTTTTACTACTTGCGGATGTAAAGTGGACAATTTGTTTGGAATACTTACAATGCGTCTTGACCGGTCTCACCGGTTCGAATTCGCACGGCAGTTTGAAGTTCTGAAACGAAAATTTTGCCGTCACCAATCTGCCCGGTTTGAGCAGTCTTTACAATAGTGTCAATAACGGTTTGAAGCTCGCCATCTGCACAAACCACCTCTATCTTAACCTTGGGAACGAAATCGACCGCGTACTCAGTACCGCGATAGATTTCCGTATGTCCCTTTTGACGGCCGTAACCACGCACTTCGCTAACGGTCATTCCATGGATGCCTTGTTCGGTGAGTGCGTTCTTGACGTCTTCCAACTTAAAGTGACGAACAATGGCTTCTATCTTTTTCATTCCAAACTCCAGGATGCGTATTCCAAGCCAATTGGCTTGTGTGACTATCGAAATGCGGGACCGCCTGTGCGTCGTTCGCACATCCCACTCCTATAGTGTAACCAAACGGATTCATATCCAACAAGGGTAACATCACAACCGGACTCAAGTCTCACGGGAATTTCGGAAGATACCGCTTCCCGTGGCCGCAGAATTTCCCTCGTTTCCAAGCGATAGCTTGGGAACGAGCAATGCGATCGAAGAAAAGTGTCGTCTTTTCACTGTCAAGTCAAAGAGCGTTTCGGCAATCTAAGCCTTATTGGCCCCTTGAGCGTCTCGATTTTTCTTTCATCGATGTCGACTACCTCTCCATTTTGTGTGATCTCGATCGCCCCGTCGCGAACCATGTCGGACGCAACTTCTCGGACCGTCGTCATCAGCTCTCGCCATTTCGAGCCAAATGTTCGTCCGATATCCGACGGACAAATGCTTTCCCCCGGCTTCATCATTAGTAAAAATCGAAGTATCTCATCGCGGATATCTTTATTGCTCGGCTCTTCGTGTTCGTTCCAACGCGTTTTCATTTTGAATCTCTCAATTGACTTTCAATAGGCTGTTTACTTGGCGTTTAACGAATCCTTGAGTCCGTTTCCCGAAAGAAAAGAGACGGTGGCACGCACCACGGAAGAATTGCTCATTAAGAATGAGTGAACGACGGGGACGCTTGCGATTTCTGTCATTCCGTCCAATGCAGCCTCCTCTAGGGTGACAACGCCATCGCCGGGGCCAGGAAGTAACGGATTCTGAATTAAACTTTTAGAAATATCGCCAGCAACAATGGCGAAGGGACATGGCGGTGTACCTAGCCGGTTACGAAAATTATCCCACTCTGGCCCCAACTGCATCCCTGCGCTTCCAGTGATGGTTTCAAATATTCCCAGTCGTGACAGATTCGCCGCAAACGAAGAGCCTTGGTTAGGGGGCCCCAGCATAACAACACGATTCATTCGCGGAAGTACTTGTTTTGGATCACCGTTTCGTTGCCACTCCCCAATCGCATGTCGAAATACAATGTTACCCATGCTATGCCCTACCATACTAATAAGCGGCTGGCCTGGCAAATTCTCAACCAGTTCTCTTAGAGCGGCCGAATGGGTGGAAATAGGGTCGCGAGTACTGGCATAAGAAAACGAAATAGCCGTGCGCTTTTTGCTGACTTGCGGATGCAATTTCATAGTCTCGATGTCAACCCGAGACAACTCCGCTTCGATCGGATCCATACTGCTCGATGAACGCATCAAACCGTGCAGTAAAAGGACTACCTCGGTCGGATTGGCCAAGGCTCTGTTAGACGCGGTGACTTTATTCAACTCGTCAAGCATCGCTTGCCGTCCTCCCCAAGACTTCCGCACCGAGTTTGGATCGAGCAATCGCCAGTGATCGAGTGTACTGTTGTATTGAACTCGCCAGCCCTGCCACCATCGGTGGTCGGTCCAGAACTGTTTGCCCCCGAAAGTTGGCAATGACAGATTCCAATGCTTTGCTTTGTCTTTCACTTCAACTTGCTCTTCGTCAATATTAGGCGTAATTTGCGGTTGAGCACTGGCAGCCTCCAATCCCACATTGGGAACGACTTGCACGGCATTTGCGACGCAGAACGAAGTGACGCATAACCCCACCGTAACGCACCCCAACATGCAACGCCTTTTTAAGGGAAAAATGATACGAAACATGAGATTCTAACCCTCCGGTGGAATACTGCGTCCGTGTGGATCCAGCATCGACTGGCCCGTTTCTGCGTCTAGCTTGTCACGCATCGAAGAATTTGTAAAGTGCTCCAATGACTCGGCTTGCGCATGAAGTCTCGCGTCGCTAGCGTTGACTTCGACCGACAAATACTGTTCCCACAATCGGTGCGAACGGATCAAGTTTTGAGCGACTCGATGCCCTTTGTCAGTAAGGGCAACCGATGTTTGGCTCATAGAAACCCAGCCATTCCGAACGAGTTCGGACGTGACCGAGCTTAGTCGTTGCAGAGTTATTTTAAGCTGCACAGCGATATCACGCTTTGTAAGGACCGATCGATTTTCCGGGATCGGGATATTGTTATTCTTCATCCTTCGCTCCGAATGACGATAAAGCAAAGCCAAAATGTCCTCTCCAATAATCTTGCGTGCAACCGTTCGTTGTTCTATCAAACGAACGAGCACTCCCGCCTTAGGGCTAGCAATCACTGCAATGACCAAAAAAATGCCGCTCGCTACAGCCATCATTGCCGCAGAATTGACCGACTTAAACCCAAAAGCGACCGGAACGGAAATCGCAAGCATATGACCTGTTATGGCAGAAGCGGTTCCAATCACGACGCTGACAAGAATCATTGCATGCAACTGCTTGCAAAGCAAAAACGCAGTTGCTGCCGGGACGACCAACATGGCCACCACCAAAATATTTCCGACAGCTTCAAAACTTGCAATGCAAGTGACAGCAACCAACGATGCTAACATGTAATGAAACAGTGTCGGCGAAATCCCTTGAGCCTGCGAAAGTAGCGGATCGAACGTCGAAAGCTGCCATTGCTTAAAAAAGACCGCTATGCAAAGTGCGTTGAGCAGACAAACGACACTAATGGTTACAACGACTTGCGGAACCTCCCCAAATGGTGTCGCAACTTTTTCCAAGATGATCATTTCGAGATTGCCATAAAGCACACACGAAGGGTCCAAGTCAATCTTATCTCCTGCACGAACCATCATGATCAGGCCAACGGCGAACAGCGACGTAAACACCACTCCGATCGCTGCACTCTCCTCGACCTTTCCATATTTTCGAATCAACTCCGTCAGCCATACTGTCAGCAACCCCATGCTTGCGGCACCGATCAAGACGACGACGGAACCTCGGGTTCCGCTAAACAAAAAAGCGGCCGCAATGCCTGGCAAGACGGAATGGCTGATCGCATCTCCCATTAAGCTAAGTCGACGGAGAACTAGGAAATTGCCGAGCAACGAGGCTGCAATCGCGCACAGGGAGCCCGCAACGATGATCCAGCCATCGGTCTGCCAATCCAAATTCATGATTCATCGAACTTTGTGGTGAGGCAATCTACTAATGGGAGCTCTCCAAAGGATACCTATTTCTTCTCCAATTGCGCCATCTCATCACCAAAATCGAGAACAGGTTCGGACTCCTCAGTGGGATCCGATACCGCTTCGGCTTCTTGCACAGCCGTTTTTTTAGGAGCCTTCTTGGGACGCCCCATCACTAAAACCGTGATCATGGCCGCGACCAAACTGACCATAAAGAGAATCCAAATATAGGGAAGCAACGCGTACATGGCGGCCTAACAAGTCTTAATTTCTGAAGTAACAACGGTTTAGCCCAACTCCCTTAGCGTAATTTGCGGCTAGAGGATGCACAAGTTTTGACCCGACTTAAGTTGACGGGAAGTTGGCGTTTCTGTGATTTTGCAGAGAAAATTGCCTCGCATTCGCAGGACGCACTGATGTTTAACCGATCGAGGCCCAAAAGCCTCGATCGCGCGCGTCGAAAACCGTCCGATGCTCGCGAGCAGTTTCAGAGCGGAAATGAGTCGAGGCGACTTGCCCGCTAGCCGCTGCGCGGGTTAAACAATTAACAAAACTGGATTGGAAGGATCCACGGGCGTTGTTACTATCTCTTGCATCGCCATTTTTCACACTAACCGACTACAAGGACCCAATCGATGGACGAAGCCCCTGTTTCTGAACTGTTCGAATTGAAGACCGCAATTCGTAAGCAGGCTCACGAAAATCGACGTTCCCAAACGGATAAAGACTCGGTATCCAAGAAAATTGTCAATCGCTTTATCGAACTGCCGGAGTACCAAGCAGCCCATACAATCATGTTCTACGTCGATGTACGCGATGAAGTGCGAACCCGACAGGCCCTGCCCGCTGCCGTCGCCAGCGGCAA
>JAYVPE010000223.1:0-7068 GCA_043757575.1 Pirellula sp. | reverse complement strand
CAACTGACAGTCAGCCAAGTCCTCAATCAGGATCTCGCAACACATTTGCTCGAGATCGTGGGATAAAATCTTGATAGTCACTTAACGATTCTAAAATCTCTCGAGCCTAGGGGTGGTCGGGCCAGCCCAGACCAATCATTACATCGGGGTCGTTTAATTGATCTGCTCTTGGGCCGCAGATTCTTGCGAAGAAAAGATCCTCCGTTCCGGGTACGGGTTCAACTCGAAACCGAAAATCATTTGGGCCCACAGGTGCCAATATTCGCAAAGACTGTCTTAAATCGTCCAACTTGTAGTTTTTGGGCAAACGCACTGGAACCACGCGAATGAGCCCGCGACGTTCCTCGCGAGTCGTTAGCCAAACCGTGTCGTCGAAAATGGGAACCAGGTCGAGAGCATAGTCATTTAAAAAACGTCTAGCGGTCTGTGGGAAAGTCCTTCCGCCCAAAACAATTGCCGTGGACTCTTTCGGGGTCAAACCGTGACTCCAAACGCTTCGCCAATCGATCACTAAATTCAATTTTATTTCTGCGGCTGCAGTCATTAACAAATCGGGGATCGGTCGTTTTTCAAAAGAAAAAACCGTCGGGCCAATTCGGCGTTGCAATGTTGCGAAACTATTATTCCAATAGCTTGATGAAAAAAGCAACGGCGTATCGGTCGCTTTAGTCCACGGATGGTCCGCACCCAGATTCCGGACCCTAGCAAGTTCGCAAAGAGAAGCTTGCATGTTGGCTTTTGCGATAGGGGACGCTTGCTCGCTCCATAGCAATTGACCATCGCCAAATCGACATACACCATCGTATCCCCACAATCGAATCAATGCATTGCAACCCTCTTGCTCGGACCCATCAGGAAAGAGCCCAGCGGTTGACCAGTCAACACGCGCCTTGGACTCCATTGCTGCTATTGGGGCCGAGACGACCGGTAGGCCGCTACCATCTATCCTCCATGCCAGTCCGTTTGCTAGGACAATCAGCTCAATCAGCTCTGCAATCGATTTCCCTTTTTCGTTGATGTCAATTTTCTTCGCTAGGTCGATACCTGCCACTCGGCATGATTGCCAATCGACGGTGATTCCAATGTCCGCCATTCTGCCGAACAAATCGAAGCACCTGAGCAAGCTGATTTCCTTTGCTTGAAACGATTGAAAGACCGATTTTGCTTTCTCATCCCAATTCGGAATCGGCTTTGGCATTGGATAAAAGACTTGAGCCAGAGACTCGGGGGCATTTTCGATGTTCAGCTCCTGTAGGGCGCTGTTCGGAGCCGAGTTGTCATCGCTCATTTTTCCCGATCCGAGAATTACCTCTAGGCCACTGAATAGAGAAGTAATCGCATCGCTTTCGTCATTCTTCGGCCCGTTTGGAATATTGGGCGACGAAGGGTCAAGCGACGAGGGGTTGGGCATGGTCGAGGGGTTGGGCGATGGTGCGGGAATTTCAATCGACGACTCAACGGGAACGATTGGCGTGGAGGTGTCGGTTTGGGCCGGATCGTCACTTGCTAGGTCGGGATGAGGAACTGTTGTCTGGAAAAGTTCACTGGGAACATCCATTTCGGGTTTCTTAACGTCGGAATCAGATGGTGCAATGTTGGAGGCGATAACGATAGGTTTGTCCTTGGTACCGACCATCCGAAGGAATACCACAAAGCAAAGAATCGCGAAGAGAGTACCGCTGACAGCGATGGTTGCCAGAGTCAGCATCTGTCGACGTTTAGCGAGGTCGCCGCTTTGCCAAGCCTGCTTATGGATAGGCCTCTTGGATTCCGAGGCAGGCATCGGAACGATCGGGGCATAAGTGGAAGGTACGGGAATAAAGTCCGGTTCGTTGGCTGACCTGAATCGCAATCCTGTTTCGCCTTCATTTTCGACGCGCGTTGAGGGATTGTCGTTTGCCATCAACTCATTCCAGTCGACGTCACCTACCTTGGTCATCGCTGTGGAGTCAATGATCGGTGAACCGATCCTCGGGCCTGCTTGAGGTGCTGACGAGGACAAAGGCCTAGTGGCAGGTGAACCGACTTTCAATGCTGGCTCTGCAGGAGCGGGAGCTTGCTTCGGAACAATAATTGGATCTTTACATTTTGGGCACGGCAGTGTCTGTCCTAGCAGATGCTCATGGCGCACAATAATTTTGCTGGCGCAATGGGGACAAGCGAGTCGAAAAGGATCCAAAGGGCCACCGAACCTGGGCAATGGAAAAACTGGGTACGTCAATAATCTTATAATATCCCGGCGATGCTGTCACAAGCAAACGCGGCTTCTCTTTCGGACTGAAATTCCCTATCTTTAGTCACACTATGATACCGATTTTTCCATTCGTCCCAGATTTTTGCCTGTTTGCTTCTACAGTTGCGCTGGACGGGAGCTTGAGCGGCAATCTCATCGCCTTGATTGCATTGTGTGCAATGGAGATCGTGCTTGGAATTGACAACCTGGTTTTTCTTTCTGTGTTGTCGAGCAAACTGCCAAAAGAACAGCAGAAATCAGCCAGGCTGATCGGACTCGGCTTGGCGATGGGAATGCGAATTGGTTTGCTTGCCACTTTGTTCCTGATCATGAAAATGAAAGACCCGTTTTTCTCGTTGGACATTTTTCCGCTGGGCGAAGCTGCCAAAGCATGGCTGGCGGATCGACCTGAGATTAACGGCGTTTCGATCAAGGATTTGATCTTGATTGCTGGCGGATTGTTTTTGCTCTGGAAGAGTGTCAAGGAGATACATCATTTGGTGGATGGACATCAGTCATCGCAATCAACGAAAGCACCACCAAGCTATGCATCGGTACTTATTCAAGTGATGGTGCTGGATATTGTGTTCTCGTTGGATTCCGTAATCACCGCCGTAGGAATGGCAGACCAATTGTGGGTGATGGTTACCGCAGTCATTGTTTCCGTGATAGTCATGATGTTGTTCTCGACCAAAGTGGCCGTCTTTGTCGAACAGAATCCAACTGTGAAAATGCTTGCCGTTGCATTTTTGGTTATGATCGGGGCGATGTTGGTCGCAGATGGTTGCGGAACACACGTGAGTAAAGGCTATGTCTATTTCGCGATGCTGTTTGCATTGGGTGTCGAGTTTTTGAACTTGCGTGCACGCGGCAAAAATGAGGAAGTCACTTATTAAGTGCGTCGATTTAATTGTACTGGGTGCGGGATTGGCAGGGTCGGCCATCGCTTGGCAGGCACATTGGCGAGGCTGGTCCGTAGCGATAATTGATAGGCTCGACTCTCAGAGTTCATCGAGGATTGCCGCTGGGTTGGTTACTCCGGTGACTGGATCGCGAGCCGCTGCGAGTTGGCGATGGAGGGAGTTCTATCCAGCAGCCAATCTTTTCTATCGTCACGTTGAGCAAGCATCGGGATCATCGTTTTGGCACGTCGAGCCAGCACTTCGTGTTTTTCGTAGCGAGGCAGAACGGGAATTGTTTAAGGGCAAGTGGATCGAGCTCGGCCATGGTACCGATCCTAATTCGATTCGAGCCGAATTGTTTTCAGGACCAGATTTAATTGGTTTTAATGCGCCATTCGGGTTATGTTGTTTTGGACCAGCCGCCAGACTGGATACGGTCGCTTACCTTTCCGAAACACAGCGGCATTTTGAAAGTCTCAATGCATTTCATAAATGCAACCTTGACTGCGATAGTGGTATAGAGTTTGAGTCTTCGAGTAGCGGATATCCGGTTACGATTTTCAACCTGCAATTGGCAGGTAAACGCGTCGTGTTTTGCCAAGGCATAGCAGCGCGAGAAAACCGATATTTTAAAGACTTGCCGTTGCACCCAGCGCGGGGCGATATCCTGGTGGTACAAAGCCAGGTTGTTCGTTGCTTGCATGTAATCCATCACGATGCTTGGGCGGTTCCTGTTGGTGATCAACGTTTCCTAGTCGGCGCGACCTATGACCGCGTCGCAATGAGCGAACCCATTGAAAACAGCGACGAAAAAACGAATCGATTTCGCGATGAACTTATGAGGCGGTGGGAATCGATGACAACGGGAACTTTCCAAAACGGCCAACACGGGGTTTTGGAGCAGCGTTGGTCCGTTCGTCCGGCGAGTTACGATCGCCATCCCCTGTTGGGGCCTCACGACGTGTATCGCAGTGCATTCTGTCTGAATGGGTTGGGGTCAAAAGGGACGCTTATGGCACCCCGATTGGCCGAGATAGCAATAGATTCCATGGAGGGGAGCACCATTGATCCTACTCTGAATTGGTCGCGTCGAAGGTAGATCATGCACTTCACGGTAGAGGCACAATCGATTGCGAAGCGTTATCTAACCGAGGGCTCGATTGCAATAGACGCGACCTGTGGAAACGGATTTGACACAATGTTTCTTGCTGGGCAAGTAGGTAGGTCCGGTATTGTGTATGGCGTGGATATCCAAGAGAGAGCCATTGAAACTTCGCGACAAAAACTGCATGAAGCAGATTTATTGCCCCAGTGCCGATTGGTAGTTGGCTCCCATTCGCATTTGATATCTATCGTCGAGCCAGTGCATGTCGGCAGAATATCGGTCGTCATGTTCAATTTGGGATATTTGCCACTCGGGGATAAATCCATTGTGACGAAACCCGAGACAACGATGAATGCTCTCGAGCAAGCGGTCGAATTGGTCAGGCCGGGCGGACTAGTCACCATTTTGGCTTATCCTGGTCACGCAGGTGGTCTGGAGGAAGCGAATTGTATTGCGTATTGGGTCGGACGGTGTGAATTGAGTTTTCACGCGGAAAAGTTTCAGGACTCGAACAACGGTAACAGTCCGATCCTGTGGGCGTTGACCAAAAAGATTTTAGAAACCAGAACGCGCTCTACCTAAATTTAGGTCTATCCGGTTCTACCGTGGGTAGAGGTCTAGTCCGCCGCAGTAAAAATAGATAGCGGCAAGGAAGACAATGTCATCACGAACACGATTTATGATATAACAACTCTGCGAAAATCCGATTTTAAATGTCGCTTCGAGGCCGCTACCACCGACGTGGCTTGCTCAGAGTTAACTTTGAAAATGGACGTCTTGAACCGTGGATCGGTGCTACGGTCACGGCAGGATTTGAGTGGCTCGATTGGCGAACTGGCAGGACTGATAATTTAATTTCGCGGCTTTTTCAGTCGCGATGGATTCGCGCCGTGGCGACCGCATCTTTGGCTCTCTGGTTAGTGCTCATCGCATTTATCTTGCATTTCCTCGGTGCACCTCTGACACGACTAAGTCTGGCCATCGAAATGCCGTTCGTAGGCAAATTAGTGCGTTGGTCCATGTTTCGAGATTTGCTGCACACGTTTAGCGTTTTCTTAGCAAGTGGAATTACTGCGGAACGTGCTGCGCAAGCATCGGCTGAATGCTACCGCGGTTCGCTGTTGGCGATACCTGCACGGGGACTTGGACACCGCATTCAAGCAGGCCAATCGATAGAACAAGCCATTCGGAACTCGATTCTGTGCGATGAGTTTCTAGGCCCTGCGGCCTGGAGCCTACTCCGATCTGAAGAGCAAACCAGTTCGGGACTCCAAAGCCTTTCCGTTTTAGCCAATCAGTTGTTTGAGCAACGGCAGTCGGCTTTGAGCCAAGTCGCGAACCGAGTCGGACTTTTGCTAGTCTTGTGTATGTACATGCGAATTTTTGTGGACGTTGCTTTGGCATTGCAAGGTATTGGTGGATACTTAACTCAATTCGAATTCTTTGGGGCCAGTGAGAATTGGTTTCTTCTCCTGCCGCTTGCGGTTGTCAATTTCGTCTTTTTGAACTCGATGTTTCACTTAAAGAGGGGCGGCGCTCGCTCGGGAATCTCCTCGGTCATCAAGCTCTTTGCTGGTACATGCTTGTCTATTGCACTGATCGGTTTGGCTCTCCGATTAACCATTGCCGATCTACTCTATCTAGTACCGCTGAGCATGGCCGTAATGGCGTTGAGAGCGAACCAACAATCCGTGAAACGCTTTGCGGCGACCTCCGCGTTGATGTTCGGTGCAAATCGCCCAGGAATGCCAGAGTGGATTGCAAAGAATCTTATTGACGAAAACAGTGGGCAAGTTCGTAGTCGTGTAAGGAAATTTTCAGGACTGATGGAAAAAGGAATGCCATTCGAAACGGCGATCACACGCAGTCGACTCGTACTAGATCATCACGAGCGATGGTTGGTCGCACTCGTCACACGTTTCGAAAATATGCCTGAATCGAAATCCATTTTGTCACTTCGCTCTCCCTGGTCCGAATCGTCCATTCGATTGTTTCAGAGACTGAATGCTCTCAAGTGGATGCTGTTTGTGTTCTTCTTTAGCGTTTTCATTGAATTGGGGCTCATGTGGCTCTTGGGGCCAATGTTCAGGGTTTTGTCCGAACTTGACCTTCCGGCATCAAGCTTATTCGATGTTTATGACAAAAACTTGTATTTCACATTTAGATTGAGCAATTTTATTTTTCTCGAAATCGTGGATCCGTGGACGAGCCAATGGGGAATGATGATTCTATGCATTCCGTTTTTTCCCTTGTTCTTTGTGCTGTTGCTTAATTTTTTACCAGTTCTAAAACGGCGGCTGCTGGACCTATTTATGGCTCCGGTCTATCGTGCTTGGACCTTACGTGGAATCAGCGAAATCCTGAAGTCGGATTCCAGACTTGTGCACGTACTAAAACAATCAAGTCAAATGCATCCGTTGCGCAGCCATCGATCGAAACTTGCGTTGATTGCAAAAAATGTCGAGGATGGAGTATCGGTTCAAGATGCATTCGCCAGAAGTGGTATGATCCGACATTCGCAACGTGGGTTGCTCGTGCTGGCCAAGGAGCCAAGCCAATTGGCTTGGTCGCTTCGCCAGATTGCGGATCGCAACTTTTTTCGATGGATGGAGTGGTATTCAATGTGCATTGATGTCATTGCATTGTTGTTGGTGCTATTGACCGCGACGTTCGTGGGTGCAATTGGGTACGTACAATTCCACGTCCTTGCACGCATCGTTCTCAATGGGGTCTGATCGAATGAAATCACGTTGCGTCACACGATCGACACGACCAACTGGACATACCGTTGCGGAGTGCCTCGTGGCAATCGCCATTTTGCTGCCGAT
>JAYVPE010000222.1:0-7112 GCA_043757575.1 Pirellula sp. | reverse complement strand
TCATCTTTTCACTCAGAAAGATCAAACCTAAGACGCTCGCCATGCTCAACATTGCACCAGCAAGCAGCACAATCATTTTGGAAGGGGATACGGGCCGTTCCGCGACTGTGGCCTTCTGCACGACGCTTACGCTTGAAATCCGTTTGTCCTCTAACGCTTCATCCGAAAGAGCTTGCTCCAAGCTGTTGGTGTATTGTAAATACTTGTCTCGGGCAATTTGTTCGGATTGCTCGAGTTGAATTAACAGGATCGCCTGGCGGTTGAAGCTTTCGATCGCCTCGAGCGTTTCTGAATGCTGTGCCAACAATTCCCTTTGTCTCGCATCCAAACCTGCAATGATGCTATCTTGCTGGCGTAAGTCCAATGACAGTGCACGGTAGATAGGGCTAATATCATCTACGGTTTCGCTACGGTCGTTATCTTGGTGCTCAACCATCTTTCGAGCTTCCTCGACTTGCTTGTTCGTCGCAATCATTTGCGGGTGGTTTGGGGCCAACCTAGACTTAAGATCCATCATTCGCATTTCGCCCAAGTAGAGTTCCTTTCTCAAAAGGTCTGTTCCAACGTGGGGCACGCTCTTCCTTGAGGACGTTTCACGTTCAGGCATGTCAACCAATTGAGTTCTTAGCTCAGCCGCCTTCCCGCGACTAGTGGACAGATTCTGGACGTTTTGGATTTTTTCCATTTCAACTGATTGTAGCCGAGCCTCAAGTGATCCACGCCGCCCTTCGACCGACGAGATGGCAAACTTGTTCTTGGTGTTTTTGACTTCCTCTTGTGCATCCGCATACTTTTTAAAAAGCATGTCCCGCTGCTCCAAAAGGAAGCCGCCAGCTTGCCCGTTTCGGTGTATGCGAAGATGCTCAGCTTGGTAAATTGCGATCAAGGAATCGAGTACATTCTGCGCAACCCTTGGGGATTTCGCGTCAAAGGTTGCGGTCAAAACCATCGAATTGCGCTCCGCACTTATTTTGAGTCCTTCCTCGATCTTGATGACTGCTTCCTCGTCAGGCGAGACGGGGTCTATCGACTTTAAAACACCAATCGCCGTTTCAACTGCATTCGTGATCTCTTTCACAATTGGATTCAATTCTTTCGATTCCAGTTCAGCAGTCGACCCTTTCAAGATGTACTCCGGCGTAAGTTTTTCGACTACTTGAGAAATCACGCCTCGGCTTCCAAACACTTGCAAAGCTGATTTCACCTCCTCATCCCTGTTGTTTTGAACAAGGCTTGCGGAAGAACCAAGGTTTGCAGTCGCATCGATGCCCAAACTCTGCCGGCCGACCTGAAGAAACAACTTGGCCTCGGATCGGTACTTCCGTGGGAAGAAAATCATGACGGCAATTGTCAAAGCCATCAAAACCAAAGGAATAAAGATGATCTTGAGTTTGTGACGGAAGATCAGTTCCAATAGATCTTGTTTGCTTGGAAAAACATTCATGTAGTTCACCAAATTCCGGTCTCGCCATCGACTCTGTTTGTGAGCTTGAGTGCAGGGTTCCTTTTTTTCGAAACCGTCATTCCTACGCGAGTGTCATTGTAGTTGAATCCAGTTAAGCAGCAATGAAAGACCAGGTATTCCCGCACTTCTTCGATTTTCAAGCGATAAAATCGGCACAACTAGTCCCTGAATGCCAAGCTTCTACTGATCTAGAAATTTGAAAAAGCGGAACCTAGCGGCAAGCTTCCTAAAGATTCGCCACGAAATCATTGGCGGGTTTGTAGCGAAAGCTAGAAGAAGCCACCCAAACCCCGTTGTTTTCTCTCTATTGGCGAACCGAATGCCTGCAAATCGCCAGTACGCATTAGAATTCATGGTGCTCCAATCTGCCAACTTCACAAACAGTGGTCTGGCTCGATAAGCTACCATAAACTCTTCCAGTAACAGCTCTTCACCAAGCTGCCGTTTTTTGTTCCTGGCAAGAATAAAGCGGGTGCAATCATACTGGAATTGCATTTTCCTCACGGAAAGACTTTGCGGGTGAAAGCGGTACAAGATGAGCGGCTCAGGAATTACCAATACCGTTCCATGATCAGCCATTCGATTCCATAGCTCCGCATCTTCAGTACTGTCGTACTTTGAGTCAAAGCCACCTAGCAATCGGAATAGGCTAGCGCGGAACATTGCAGACGAGGTCTTCAGCGAAACCAGTCCTGCCTTTTTCCGAAGTCTTTGAAAGTCCTCAAGGCATTTCGGTCCGTCTTCAAAGACATCAAAAGTCTTTCCGTTCTCTCCAATGTTGTACCCGAAAGTTCCCCAAAGCACGACTTCGGGATTGCTTTCCGATGATTCAAGTTGCCTCTTCATCTTGCCAGGGCAAAAGGCGTCGTCAGCGTCGAGAAGCGCGATCCATTCGTATTTCGCAAGCTGAATTCCAGAATTCCGAGCACGCGAAACACCGCCGTGGTCGTTCTGAACTATTTTGATCCGAGCATCTTTCGCCGCATATTGGGAGACGATCTCCCGACTACCGTCTGTTGAACCGTCATCGACAATTATCATTTCCCATGTTTCAAAGCCTTGAGCCTGAACGCTTTCAATCGCTTGAGCAATATACTTTTTTGCGTTGTAGACTGGCGTAATTACGCTAAACATTGGACTGAAAAGCCTCAGGGAATCTGTGAATCTGAGTTAACTATCTTAGCTAAAATCGAAGTAACGAGGAAACTCTTTCCTAGCTTTCTCAACCAAGCCAACATTAAGTTGGACTGGACTGCGGGGCGAGCCCAACGCATTTAGCAATCGAACTCGCCAGTATCACGACGAAACAAAAGATTAAAAAGACGATCGCAGCACAGCATAATCCCCCCTGCAGTTCTTGTTGCAAGTTGCCATCTTTCCATCCTTGTCTAAACGTTGGCCAGAATTTGCTCGACACCATTTGCGCTGCGGCCGTAAAGGTTGTTGACACGATAAATAACAATGGGATCGCTGTCACATAGACGTAGCGACCTCGACCGCATTGAAAAAGCCATGTCGAAACGACACACAATGCAATGCCCGCCAAAAGTTGATTCGCGATCCCAAACATGGGCCATATCGTGTCAATCGAACTGCTCCAGATGAGCGACCCCCAGGCCAATGTTACCAACCCAGTGCTGATGAACACTCCCGGCCACCAATCCATTTTTGCAAACTTTGGAAAAACACTTCCGAGTACTTCTTGCAAAAGAAATCTTGCGATGCGTGTCCCCGTGTCGATGGTTGTCAGTATGAATAACGCTTCGAACATGATCGCAAAGTGAAACCAATACTTGATAACACTATCGATATCGATAGTGCTGGAAATTTTCCGCATGGCGTCCGTCATGATTTTGGCCATTCCAACCGCGAGCGTGACCGCGCCTCCCGTTCGACCACGCAACGTCTCTCCGCCAACCTGCCGCTCCAACTCCTGCAAGTGATCTACATCCGCATGCATCTTGGTCAACGTCTCGGCATGCAAATGAATCTTGCTCAAGTCGATATTGATAGCCCAGTAATCCCCCGTTGGCATCGCTGCTGCCGCAAATAATGCGCAGACTGCTACTAGACCTTCCATCAACATGGCCCCATACCCAATCATGCGCAAGTCGCTTTCCGATTGAATCATCTTCGGTGTCGTTCCGGAAGATACCAGGGAATGGAAGCCTGAAATCGCTCCGCACATGATGCAAATGAATACGAATGGAAAAATAGCACCATTAAAGTAAGGTCCGCCACCATTGGCGTAGAACTCATTCACCGCTGGGGCTTGCATCACAGGATTGGCAACAATTAATCCCAGCAGCAAAATCAATATTGTTCCAATCTTCAAGATGCTGGACAGATAGTCTCGCGGGCAGAGCAACAACCATACAGGTAAAACAGAGGCGATAAAACCATAAATGCAAATAGCCAGAATGATCCCTTGACGCGACAACGAAAAATAAGGCTCCAAGATCGAGCCTGGGACCCAATTGCCTGCTACAGTCGCTCCCAATACTCCGATGGAACCAATCAAAGACGCTTCACCAATGCGACCCTTGCGGAACCGATACATGTACCACCCAACAAACAGTGCAATCGGTATAGTGCAAAAAATAGTGAACGTTCCCCATGAGCTTCCTCGGATTAACTCGAACGACTTCGCAGGCACGACGAACGATCCCTGTGTGACATTGAGTTCCGCTCCGGCAGGGACTTGCATCGTGAACGTCTCGCTTCGCTTGAAAATCCCCTTCGTATATTCAATGGTCGAACCCGGTGGGACTTGTAGTCGCGTACCGCTGGCTGTGGAATGCTGTTCAAGTTCACCAGCGTAAGTAATGCGAGCCCCAGGGATCATTGCGATGGTTTCCCCACCCAGTGCCTTGACCACGACAATGCCAAGTCCAGACAAAGCAATAATCACGATGAACAAAATCGCTGCCGAAGCCAGGAGGCCAACACGCGGCCCCAAAAGTTGCCTCGCCATCTGAGCAAGGGACTTGCCCTCAAAACGAACACTCGCACTCAGTACCAAGAAATCCTGGACTGCGCCGGCCAAACAAACTCCAATAACCAACCATATCAAACCTGGCATATATCCAAACTGAATCGCGAGAACCGGCCCTATGAGCGGTCCCGCGCCGGAGATCGCAGCGAAATGATGGCCGAAAAGAATCCATCTATTCGTGGGATGGTAATTTTGACCGTCATTCAGCCGAACCGCCGGTGTCGGCCTCAGGGGATCATTGCACGCAACTTGCGTTGCCAAAAACACGCTGTAGAAACGGTACGCAATTGCCATGATGGCCAGAACGCACAAAAGGAGCGGAGCTGCATGCATAATAAGCTAAAGTAATTAAAAGGCCGGTGGATTAAAGAAACCTTGCGGGGCGCTTGCTGAGCTTTAAATAGGCGGTTAAGGTATGACTCGGTTGAGCATTAACAGCTTAACATCAGTCACTCAACTTGGTGTGCGCAGCGACAGAATTCTTGGTTGGATTCGATAACACATGAAGAACCAAATAGGAATTCGTAGTGCTGGCAAGTTGAGCTGGAGATTTCGTGAGTACCTCAAGTATGCGAGAGAAGAAGCTGAATGTCTAAGGACAAGAAATTTAAGCTCGAGTACGTATGGTTAGACGGCTATTTGCCAGAACCAAACCTACGCAGCAAGACCAAGATCGTAGACACTGCACCGAAGAAGGTTGCAGATTTGGCGCAGTGGGGATTTGACGGTAGTTCTACCCAACAAGCCGAAGGTAAGAGTTCCGACTGTATTTTAAAACCTGTAGCGCTCTACCCTGATAGCACTCGTGTCAATAGTTTTTTGGTGATGTGCGAAGTCATGTTGCCGAGCGGCGAACCACACCCATCCAATTTTCGTCAGACCGTTGAGGAGGACGCAGATCTTTGGATCGGTTTTGAACAAGAATATTTCTTCATGGAAGATGGTCGCCCACTCGGTTTTCCCGAGGACGGCTTTCCAGCCCCTCAAGGTCCATACTACACCGGCGTCGGTTACAAGAACGTGGGCGATATTGCTCGCCAAATCGTCGAGGAGCACATTGACATCTGTCTAGATGCAGGCATTAACCTCGAAGGCATCAACGCTGAAGTTGCTAAGGGACAATGGGAGTATCAAATCTTTGCAAAGGGTTCCAAGAAGGTTTGCGATGATATGTGGATCTCTCGCTACCTGTTGTTCCGTTTGGCTGAGAAGTACTGTCTCGACGTCGAGCTGTACTGCAAGCCAATCAAGGGTGACTGGAACGGTTCCGGCATGCACACCAACTTCTCGACGACGATGCTTCGCGAACAAGGTGGCAAGGAGTACTTCGAGAAACTGATGGCGGCGTTCAATAAGTATCGCGACGAACATATCGCTGCGTACGGACCAGACAATCATCTGCGTCTAACAGGATTGCACGAGACTCAATCGATTGACAAGTTCAGTTACGGCATTGCCGACCGCGGTGCTTCGATCCGTATTCCGCATAGTTTTATCAATGCAGGCTACAAGGGATACATGGAAGACCGTCGACCCAATTCGCAAGCCGATCCATATAAGATCATTTCGCGATTGCTTAAGACAATCAAGTCGGTAACCTAAAAAGTCTCGATTCAAGGTTGGTCGAAAGCCAAACATTAAAGGGCACGCAAATCATGCGTGCCTTTTTTAATGCCTTGATAGCGGCATCGAGAACATCAACGCGGAAGTTCCCGTCTTGATCGAAGCCAACACCATCATGCTCCGCATACCTCGCAGATCCGCAACGGGTTGCTCTCGAGCCGACACCCATTGCGTCGCTACCCACAACATTATCCGCGATTCCAATGAACACTTCATGACAACAAAAAGATTTGCAGAAAGGATTTGCAATCTACTTTCGACCGTTCGTTGAAGAACCGAACTGTATCGCGTTCTGGGTGAAGGTCATTTTTTTGACCCCTTTGTACCGTGTGCCGCGACGCTCCGCCGTCGCGAATCACGACGGCGGAGCGTCGTAGCACACTTTGAGAAAAGGCCAATTGTGCTGCAGCAAGGCTAGAGTCGACTGCCAGGTCTTACTCGATTCGAAAGCTTCAAGGAGTGAGATACTTAGGAACACATACAGCCAACCACTAAATGAAAACCATCGCCAAATGGATAAGGAAGTATCGCAAACGCGACACCTACGCCCGTCGTGCCAATCGCCAGTGAAGCCAACGAAAACTGTCGATGATTCTTCATTCTGCTGCTCATGGAACTAATGGGTCTTGCGAAAACTTAATCGTCAGCCAGAATTAGCAATTGTGAAAAGAGTCCTATCTGTCGGATCCAAACTCTGTCTCAATTCTTTAAAATCATGATGCAACTTGGTTTTGTTAGTGCGATTCTCCCAGACCAATCCCTCGAACAAGTTTTCGATCTCGCATCGTCGATCGGATACCGTTACGTGGAAGTAATGTGTTGG
Organism: Pirellula sp.; assembly: GCA_043757575.1. Classification (GTDB taxonomy): domain Bacteria; phylum Planctomycetota; class Planctomycetia; order Pirellulales; family Pirellulaceae; genus JBKCUI01. The sequence goes on along the minus strand of JAYVPE010000222.1, from coordinate 206 downwards.
CCGCCAAGTAAGGCCGATCGACGCTACGCGGGCATAACACACATTGATGTCGTTGGCCTTAATGAGGCGTCGATATCTTCGATCAAAGCCATTGTCCAAAAGTCGGGCGTTCAAATCAGCGGCTTGGGATATTATCCAAATTGTTTATCGCCCGACGCTGCCGAATCCGAGCGAAGCGTAGAGCACCTAAAGCAAGTGATCCTAGC
>JAYVPE010000221.1:0-7123 GCA_043757575.1 Pirellula sp. | reverse complement strand
CTTGTCCGAGATGTAGAACTGATACAACCAGCCAATGATCTCGACTTCTTTCCAATCATCCTCTTCAATTTCGTTCACTAAAATGCGAATCAAGGAATCGGAATTTAGCAAACTATCTGGAAGCAGCAATTCTGTTTCATCGTCGATTTTCTCGAACAGAAACGGCATTGCCTTGCTGAGTGCATTAAATTGGGCAGTCAACAGCAGGCGGTAGAGTTCTTCTTCTTTGGTTCCATCGAGCTTGAGTTCAATGACCTTCTTTTGATCTAGCCCTGGCAGGTCAACATACTGCGCCTTTTCCAAGATTTCTGGTTGAACGTGACCTGCTGGATGGCTCAGCACTCGAAATCCATGCTCCAAGTAACCATGAAGCTCCATAAAGCGAACAGCAACCAAGCGATTGAACCATGTATAAGCCATTGCCTCCATAGTCTGCTCGAAACCGCTCTTCTTAATGCGTTCTTCAAGACGCTTACGTTTGTCGCCTAATGCTTTCGGAAATGGATTGCCTGCAATCAGGACCACATCACCTTTTTCGGTCATTGGTTCGATCTTGGCAGCAGTCATTCCATACTGCGCAGCCTTAGCAGTGACTGCCTGTATGAAGTCCTTGCGAGCTTGTGAGGCGTAGTTTTTTAGTCTTGTTCTGTTCATGATTTTTGACCACAGATTTCACGGATGGCACTGATGGAAACCAGTATCCGTGCAATCCGTGCTATCAGTGGTTAAATGATTTCTACTACCGAATTTGAACTCTCTCGCCGTTGTCCAATGATGTTTGAATTTCTTTGCGTAACCTGTCTATGAACTCGTCCAGATCGCTTTGTGTCTCGATGAATGGCTTGCTGAGTATCGACGACGGGCGTACCTCCTTGCGTGGCTTTACAACGATCTTTGACTCGTCACCACACTTCCCAATCCCCTTCTCTTGTTTCTTGGTCAAAAAGGCTTCGATGTCATGCAGTGCCTTGTCCAATGCTCGCTCGGCTTCTTGAACAGCCTGCGATATGTGAGCCACACTGTTCTGTTGGTTTACCGATGCCACCAATCGTTCAAGCGGTTGTAAGCAGACTTTCGATAGCTGTTCTTCTTCGCTATTGAGTTGACGGACAACGCTTGTTCCTAGAGGAAGTTTTCCAACGCATGCCTTTGTGATTTCTGCCACCAATTGCTTTTGCAGTTCACTGATCCGAGCAAGGGCCTCGTCACGACGCTTGGCAATGATGCTTGTGTTGATCGTCTCGGTTGTAGAAATAAGCCCTTCGGCTTCATGAATGATCTTGTAAGGACTTGGAGCAGAGAGGATTGCCTTCATGCGCTCCAAGGCTACTGACGCTTTGGAATCACGTTCGAGTTCCATACGATTCAAACCAAATTTGTCGTATGACTTTCGCAGCTTCTCCCATGTAGGACGTTGAAGCCTGTAAAAATTGTCGATGTCATGGAACTCTTCGGAAAGATCAAGAAGCGGTCCCTTATTTTCCAAGAATCGTTCGATGAATTTGGATGGCTCATCTGCTGCCAAGAGTGCTTTGAGTAGGCTTAGACCATCGGCGATTTCTTTTTCGCCAGGGTATGCCCCAGTATCAGCAAGGGATTTATAGTTCGACAAGGACGATTGCCAGTCACGGCATTTGCCCTTCAAGAACTCTGACAAGCCATCTTCGCTGTCTGGTCCCATTTCTGAAAGGACATCTTTACCCAGGTTGCGGCATTGTTGCAGAACCTTGGGGTCGGTCATCTTACGGCGAACAACGGTGGTGCTTCGCTGCTTGCGTGGTGCAGTTATATTTTCAAATACTTTGTCGATGGTGATTTGTGCGCCATTCATAACCAACTGGATTTCACCCAATACGAGCAAGCTGGCGATTAAGATCAATACTTCGTCATCTGGCCAACCGTAGGGACGTTTGCCATATTTTTCGAGCATATCGAACAGGACGATAGGATGATTGGCTTTGTCCGAAAGTGTGATGAAGTCTCGGCATTCCTCCATCGCTTGAGCGTTGCTACCAGCAATCGCCGCCTTTTGGAGATCATTGGCCCGCAGTATCGCTTGAAGTTCCTTTTTGGGTTCTTCGCTGAACTTGCCAATGTAGACCATCTTGGGAAACGTGTTGTCGATCAGATATTCAAACGCCTCATCGAGTGCGGTCGATGGCGATGAAGACTTGATTTCGACTTTCTGTCCAGCGGCGAAGTAAAGAGCATCGGCAACCAGTTGCCCAAGTACATTCTTGAGTCGTTCTCGGCGTTCTCGGTTCTCCTCGGCCATTGAACGATGAATACGCTTGGTCGTTTCAGGAAGCGTATCACCGGACTTAGTTCGAAGGTATTTTTCGGTTTGGATGTACTGTCGCAATTCTCGTTCGAGGGTTGGGTCATCATCTAGTTTAATGACGACCTGACCACCATCGGAAGCACTGTCACGCTGGAATCGTGAGTTCTCCCAAAGCTCTGGTTCTGCTGTTGCGCCCAAGGGCGTGAAGACTTGAACAGTCAGGTCTTTATCGACACGGCTCCCATAAGGGAACCCATCGCATACTCGGTTGAACGTGAAGTCCATCTTGTTGGGTGCGTAGCGATGCTTGCGTGAACCCTTTAGTACGTCATCAAAAATGATCTCGCCCAACACTTTGGCTTCTTCACTGCTCGATAGCTCAACCGTCTTGATCTCTCGGTTGATGTCCTGTTCTTCGTGAGTGAGAAAATAAAAGTTATCGCCACTGCGACCGATCAGCGATTGTTTTTCCAGCCGAAGAAGAGATTCTTCGATTTGTTTCTTGAGAGCAATCTTGTCAGCGTCAATACGGTCTATGCAAAGTACGACCAAGTTTTCGATATTGCCTTTCATTTCATCGACATAGCGAATCAGGAACAACACTCGTAGGAGTTCAATGTCGAACGGCTTTAGGCTGGCATTGTCTTTGGCTTGGTCAATGGTTCGTTTGACTGCCGTATCCAAGAACGAATCAATCGACGGATAGAAGCGATATAGTGGAACCAGTACGCCAACTTCGGAATCCGCTAGAGCTTGACCTGCTGATTGAAACGCATCCAAAATCGACCGTTCGCCACGGGACAAGTGCAATCCAGTTGCGCCAGCTTTACGAATCGCCTCAAAGACTCGTTGGACAAGTTGGAACTGGTATGGTGCAAAGGGATAGTTGCGAGTGAAATCGTCGGCGTCTTGGTACTGACGGAACGTCATTCCAACATTGTGAAACAAAAGCTGATTGCGAAGGATGTCCCCTTTGGTTTTATATGTCTCCGCCAGCCAGTCTTTTACCTCTTGGTTGTCATCGTCCTTTTTCAGAAGTCGCTCTTGGATCACTTCATCGACATTGGAACTCGACAACGATAACCGTGTTTTGAAGCGACCTTGAATCTTGGAGAAGTCATGGGACTTGGTGGTTCGCAAATCACCTAGAACGGCATCGATGTCCTCTTGTGATGTTACTACCACCCAAGCTCGACCGTTGCAGATCGTACCGAGGTCTTCGGTGATCGTTTGCAGGTTTAGCATCAAGTGGGTGTCACCACCAATGAACTGGCCAACTTCATCGACTAAAAAAATGATGCGATGATTTTTTCCCTGTTTATCTAGGTATTCTTTGACCCACTTACAGAAACTCTCAACGTTGAGAGTGAAGTGGTCCTTGGCGTTGTCGATCCATTTCACACATGAATCAACGCTTTGACCGGTGACTTGACCGAGTGCTTGAACCACATGGTCACGAGAGAAATGGTAAGCCTTTCGACGGTCCCGCCATGACTTACCGGACAGCGATTCAAAGGCGGACTCAAACTCAGACAGCTTGCCCATGCCATCCAAGTAGCGTTCCATATGGGCGATGTGGGCATAGTTGGAGCAGTAGCCCTGCATCTCGTTCAAGACTTTAAGAAAGACGGTTAGGATCGCATCACGACCTGCACGGGCTTCTGCTTTGCTGTCGATATTGAATAGAATCACATCGGTATTGGATGCAACCGCACGCTTTACATCAGCAAATAGCAGGGCATCCTGAATCTTGGACTCGAAGAAATCGACCGCCTTCTTTGATTGACCATTGTGTTGGTGGTCTTTGTTTTGGAGCAGGTAGGACAGAATCTTGATGAAGTGCGACTTACCTGATCCGAAGAAGCCAGAAATCCATACGCCAATCTTGCCAGAGAGGTCTGCATCTTTGGATTGGTCCATCGACTCAGTGTAGGTCGAAAAAAACTTGCGCAAATGCAGGTCAAGTTCACGAGTCACCACGAACTCATCCAACTCTTGCCAGATGGTTGTTTCATCAAGTTGATCGGCTTTGACCACGCCGTTGATAGGACGATCAATAGGCTTCTTGAATAGTTGTTTGATTTGCATAGTAGGGCGATCCTATGGGATAAGCCGAAAGGCTCGGTAGTAGTTGTCGCTTTTGATTTTTCCGAAGAGTCGCAATGACTTCTCGTCGTAACAGCCGGGATAGAACATTACCAAAGGCGTCTTTTCAACAATTGGATGTAAGTTGTTGAGCAACGTGTGTGATCGAACCATTGGGTAGACACTGCCAATACCCGAAACCAGGATTAGGTCTTGAGCATTGGGGTTCACGATTTCACCAAAGCGTTGGGCAACCGTCTTTTCTTCGAGCAAGCCCTTGAGCGCTTCCAGCAATGCTTCGTTGCCTTCATTGCGTTGTTTTAGGACTGCATCCTCTAAAATGCCTTCCTCTTCGAGATACTGAATTAGGAAGCTGAATAGGTTGACGTGAGTTAGCTTGAGCTTGGGTTTATGTTTTGGAATGTGTTCAACTAAGAACTGGACATGCTGACGAACTCGCAACTCTTCCTCGGCAGGATAGTCGAAAATGAAAAATGCGATCTCATTGCCTAATCCTTTACCACGCAGAAAATCATCCGATGTGATCTTCGGCAGGATTTGATTCAGTCGGGTAACAAGGGTAGCTGTCATGATCCCACCTGAATGCAGCGAAGCACGTACTGCTCGTGTTGTCGTTCGAGGTATTGCAGCACTGGACTGACGATATGAACGCCTTGGAGCTTGCGAGTCTTCGTGCTGTCGATGTAACCCGCTTCGGCTGCGATAGTGAATACGGATGAACGAAGTCGTGTGATGGTCGATTCACTCCACTGCGGCATCTCTGGATCACGACCACGACAGTCTTCGATGTACTCAGCCCAAAGTCGTCGTGAAAGTGTTTCCTTAAAGGTGCGATATTGGTCACGAACAACCAGATCGAGGAAGTCGCCCAGCAGATGGCTGGCTTTAATGGCAGCAGCTAGGCAAGCGTGGGTTGCCTCCACAACGGAACCATCCTGAATTAGTTTCCACAGCGGAGCTTCTACTAAGTCCAATCGACCTCGGATTAGGACCGAAAGACGCTTGGCGGTTTTGGGACTACGGGCTTGGAGGACGTTCTGATCGTAGATCGCATTGCGCCATTCTTTGTCGGTGACTCCACGGAGCAGAAGGCCAGCAATGACCCTGCTTTCAGCCACCTTGAGCGCCCCCGCCGTGATGTCTGCACTGTACAACAATTTAACCGCCTTTGTCCCATTATTAGTCTTCAGCGGTCGTTGGCTTCAAACCCATCCGCTTTATCTCCAGGATTGTACAGGTCTGCTAGCCAACTGTAAACCTTCGCAATTTACGGCGTTTTTTGACCTCGTGGGCTTATTTGCCTTTTGATGGTATTTCCGGTAAAGTTGGATCACCCTTTTGCTTTGAGGCTATAATGTCGCCGAAGGAGGGTTGCCCAATTATGGAGGAAAAAAAATGTCAGACAGGGAACGGCTGCAAGCGTTGACGCTTGCCAATGAACAGAAACGGTGTGAGGAGGAGTCCGCAAGGAAGCAACTGGAGGTCGAAAGCGCCCAGCGGCAACTCCTGCAAAAAACCAGCGATGAAGAACAAACTGAGGCGATCTTTCAATACTGCAAAAAGGAGTTCCAGGGCTTCAAGCTGAAGCCTACGGGCCACGATATCACGGTCGATAAAGCTCCCGCCTCAAGGATTCATGGCATCAAGAGCGACGGGCACGATTACGTCTGCTTGAGCATTAGTCATTGGGGAGACGAAACAAATGATTTCCAGGGAATGATTCCGGTGATTATGGCTAGATGCTTGCGAGGCGAATACCAAGTGGCCGACCACGAAGGTCGCATGAGAATTTTCAAGTCTCTCGATGAACTGAAAGAGCATCTGGTTCACTTGCTCGCAAACATGGATCGAGATGCCGTGAAGAAACTGTTTGCGACCGTTCGCAGTCAGTTTTCAGGTATGTAAACACCGCATTCGAACACGTCATTCCAGCAGAGAACAACTGAATGCCCAAAGGTCTTCCGAAAGTCGTATCGATCCACTTGGAGAAATCCAAAGAATCGGCTGTCGCAGCAGTGGATTGTTTTAATCGTTGCGGTACGAGGTTCAAATCAGGGAGTTACCTTGTACTCATGTGTATCGCATGGACTAGTCTATTTCATGCAATATTCCTAAAACGGAAAGTTAAACCGTTCTATCGAGAGTCGGAGAACTCGAAACGGTTCAAGAAGATAGATGGCGACTATAAGGCTTGGGAGTTGGCGACCTGTACGGAGGAATACTTCCCAGCACAGACAAACCCGATAACTGAGAATTTGCGATTCCTGGTTGGATTGCGGAACAAGATTGAACATCGATCCATGCCAGAGTTGGACAACCACATTTTTGGCGAGTGCCAAGCCTGCCTTTTCAACTTTGAGGATGTTCTTTTCAAGGAGTTTGGGCCAAAGCATAGCCTTTCCGAATGCCTCAGTCTGGCAATTCAATTCTCAAGAATGCGGGACAGCAATCAAGCGGCATCCATTTCCAAGCTCTACGAACCTTTGCGGTCCGACATTAAGCGGTATCTTGAGTCGTTTCGATCCTCGTTGAGTTCGGAAATTAATGCCGATCAACAGTTCAGCTTTAAGGTCTTTCTGATTCCAAAAGTTGCCAACTCTCAGGGGCAAGCTGAAGTTGCAGTTGAGTTCATCAAGTTTGATCCAACTAAGCCGGAGGACATGGCACAATATGAGAAACTAACCTCGCTCATCAAACCAACCGTCTCCCACGTTGTAAACGCAGGTCGTTTCAAAG
>JAYVPE010000220.1:0-7128 GCA_043757575.1 Pirellula sp. | reverse complement strand
ACTCACCCATAAGGCCGGAGAGATCGCAATGGGATAGGGATTGCAATTCTTGCGATTCGATCAGAGCCGCAACGATGCACATGTCCATCACGTTTCGCAGATCACCGAAAACGGTGTCTTTTGTAGCGAGCTCATCCAGTTTCTTGGTAAACAGATCGGCCCATTTTTTTGCGAGGCGATCCATCTTGCCAGATTGCTTAAAAGATCCATCAGCGGACACTTGTTCTGCTTCCGTCAGCGTCTTGATCCCTGGTCCAGAAATTTTCCAAGCCAGGCGATCCTGACTGTGCTCGATTGCAGAATAGTCGCATGCCATCCACCATCGCGATTGAAGCTGCGTAAGATTGGCCTGTTGACTCACCATCTCAAGGTAGCTGGGCAAACCAGCCACTGGTGCTTTGGCAAGATTCATCCCGTAGAGCTTCATGCGAAAATCGGCGGCCAATATTACGCGTGCCATATGGCTATCGGCAGGTAGTCCGTCCAGTTTGATTTGCTGTGGTCCAAAGGCTTCCACCATCGCAGGCTCAAGCACTCTTGGATTAGCACTCACGCTTTTCCCCGACTGCTTCAAGAGTTGTTCCAGCCTTACAACTCCTTCTTTGGTCGGTTCTATTGAGACGGAAATACCCGTCTTCCTAGCATCGAGCACTGTTTTAAAGGCGCAAAGTAAATCATCCAAGTTCAAAACCGGACGACCACTTTTTCCACCCACTACAGTCCCATTCGAACCCATCTTCCAGGGTTCCGCAGGGCCCGACAAAACAATGTCCTGTCGTTCAGGATAAACGAAAATGTTTTCGATACGTGTTAATCCGCCGAGGAAAAGCACTTCCTCAGGCAGCGGCTTGTTTTCCGCAATGCTTGAGAGAACGATCTTCTTGAGGTTCTTCAACGAAACGAGTCGACGATTGGTAGGATTTTTGAGCTCCCCTTGGGGACCGATCAAACGAGAGCGAAGATCGGCCAAAGCCGTATTTTGTTCTTCTGCAGTCGCTGTTTGTAACACCCCATCCGGTCGAATGCTCACACCCCCAACAACGCGGTTAAGATTAAAATTTCCATTGTTATTATTGCCGCCATTACCAATTCCGCCACCACCAACTCCGCCGCCGCCAACTCCGCCGCCGCCAACCTGCCCCAGTACCGGAGCTGACCAAAAGCTCAATGACAAAGCCGCATTTACAGCGATCATGGCCATCGACAGTTTCAGTCGGGCACAGTACGCGGTCGATCCGTGCATGCTTAAACTTCGAAAACACATAATCGAAACTCCAAAAGAAAAAGGTGACAATTTTTTTTGACGAGAAACAATGGAAGATCGGCGCCGATTGCCACCAACCCAACTGTATCCTATTGTTGGGAGACCTGGACTAGAATTCTAGTCACTCAACCCATCAATCAGACAAAATCTCATCTCTAAGAGTAATTTCGGCAGCCCCGCGATGCAACCAAACAATTCCTCGGCATACCTCATTATTCGCCAAGGACACCGCTGGACGGACGTTTTTAGGCTCGAACCAGGCCATCCGCTCGTCATTGGACGTGCTTCTTCCAACGAAATTCCAATTGCTGACGAACGCTCCAGCCGCCGACATGCCGAAATTTTCTTCGAACTTGGGGAGTGGAAAGTCCGGGATCTTGGCTCGAGAAATGGGACCTATGTCGACGGCCAGAAGCTGGAGGAGGCCAAATCCCTCGCCGCAGGTAACCAAATAACGGTCGGATCCTGTCGTTTGACTTTTGCAAAATCGCTCGACGAGGTTGTGCCGCCGCTGGAGGTCGACGAGTCTTTGCCCCAGTCTACTGCGCACACGCAAACCGAAATTCCATCGATAATTCACCGACAATCGAAGTCTTCGATCCTAGATCCTGCTTCGCTACAACTCGACTCCAAAGCGTCGAAAAATTCTCCACCGGTACCGAATCGTCCCATTCCCGCAGTGGCTACCGAGCTTTTGCAACTCGCATTTGACCTGGCAAGCGAGCTCACGGTCGCTTCCGCATGTGAACTTGCGTTAAACCGGCTCATGCTGGCCACGGGTTGCCAGTCTGGTGGAGTCCTGAAACTCGAAGCTTTGAACAAAGAACTCCATAAAGATAGCGCCTCTTCGCAAACCACGGTATTGGCGGCGTTGCAGCGAAGCGGCAAGGCTTACCACCCTGTTGCGGAGACACTCGTCGCAAATGTCCGCCGTGATAATACAGCCATTTTGGCTCGCAATGTCAGCTCGGATGCCTATATGGTCGGTGCTCAACCGACCTCGTCATCCATGTCGACCAAAGCCAGCCACGTACTGACGACCAACAGCGTTATCGTCGCACCGATGCGCATTGGGGAACAGACGATTGGACTGTTGCACTTGTACTCGCGGCTAGGCGAGTCTGACTTAACGCCCGACCACTTGGAAGTAACCCTGGCAGTTGCAGACGTACTGGCTGTTTCCCTGGACAATATTTTTCGCCGACAGTCACTGGAAACCAAACTTAAGACTTCACGCAGTCGAATATCCGAGCTGGAGCAGCAACTCGGCCATGCGGTTGAATGGATTGGTCCATCCGCAGCCTTGGTCCAAATTCGCAACCAAGTACAGCGAGTCGGCCCAACCAACGCGACTGTTCTAATCCGCGGCGAAAGCGGGGCGGGAAAAGAACTTGTCGCCAGAGCCATCCACGATACGAGCCAACGCGCTAATGGACCCTTCGTCGCTCTCAATTGTGCCGCCCTGACTCCAACTCTCCTTGAAAGCGAATTGTTCGGACATGAAAAGGGTGCGTTCACAGGGGCGACCGAGCGTAAGCTTGGAAAATTTGAACAAGCCAGCGGAGGTACGATCATGCTCGACGAACTTGGCGAAATGAGCTCTGAAATCCAAGCCAAGTTCTTGAGAGTCCTGGAGGGCAAATCATTTGAGCGTGTCGGCGGCAACAAACCCATTCAGGTCGATGTACGGGTTATCGCAGCCACGAATCGCGACTTAGAACAAGCGGTACGCGATGGCCACTTTCGCTCAGATCTCTACTTTAGATTGCGAGTCATCGAATTACTGGTGCCACCACTTCGGCAACGCCCTGACGATATCATGCCCCTCGCAGAATATTTTCTCCACCAGTTTATTGCTCGCTCGGGGCATGGACCAATCGGTTTTAGTGATCGTGCCAAGCAAGCGATGCAAAAATACAATTGGCCCGGGAACATTCGAGAACTCCGGAATTGCGTAGAACGAGCCTTCGTATTGGCGAACGGTCCGCTGGCAGAACCCGAGGATTTAGCACTCTCCTACCTGCAAATTCCCGGTCAAAACCAGCCAGCCCCCGATGCGGCTCCAAGCGGTGCGAAGCCCTATCAAGAAAAAACCATCGAGGAACTAGAGCAACAACATATTGAAGCGACTTTGGAGTACACCGATGGCCAAAAGAACCGTGCCGCAACCATCCTCGGAATCGAACGATCTACCCTCGATCGGAAACTAAAGAAGTTTGGCAGCTCTTAAACCCGCACGTTGGGAGGCCGTATAGCGGGAACACACTAGCCCAATCGCATTTATTTAAGGGCGATCACTTTAAACGGTAAGGTGGAAGCCAAATGGCACTTACTTTACCGAAATAATTTCTAGCGGAATGGCGCGAGCCATCCGGTTTCGTTGCGATACTCCCAATTCACCGTACGGCTCGCGCCGTTACGCTTCCAAAGTGAGTGCCATTGGGTGCTAGCCGCCGATCCTGCGGGGTCGATTTCCCATGCAAAAACCGGCGGCACGGGTGCCGAAAAAAATCTAAGCGCTTTCTTTGCGTTGAGGAACGCTTTTGTAGTGCCTAAGCTTGCCGTCTTTAGCATCGACATCGATCGTATAGACAGTGCCTGCCTCCTGGTCTGGCAACTCAAACATGATGTCCAACATGACGTCTTCGATAATGCTACGCAGTCCACGAGCTCCGACATTTTTCAAGTGTGCCTTTTGAGCAACACCCTTCAAAGCGGCTTCGGTCAAATGCAACTCGCAATTTTCCATACCAAAGAGTGCTTGATACTGTTTTAACAACGCATTCTTCGGCTCGCTCAACACGCGGATCAAACCTGCCACATCCAGCGGAAGAAGCGAAGTGACCACTGGCAATCGACCCACCAATTCCGGAATCATACCAAATTCCAGAATGTCATCTGATTGAACCTGCGCGAGCAGGGATGCAACGTCGCCTTCTTCTCGAATACTCGAACCAGGTCCAAAACCGAGTGACTTCTTGCCGAGTCGTTTGCGAATAATGTCGTCGATGCCCACAAACGTTCCACCACAGATGAAAAGAATGTTGGTCGTGTCGAGTTGAATGTATTGCTGTTCAGGGTGCTTGCGGCCACCTTGAGGCGGCACGTTGGCAACTGTGCCCTCCAACATCTTTAGAAGCGCTTGCTGAACACCTTCGCCGGAAACATCCCGAGTTATCGAAACGTTTTGGCTGGTCTTTCCTATCTTATCGATTTCGTCGATGTAGAGAATTCCTCGTTGAGCAGCTTCGATATCAAAATCCGCTGCATGCAGCAATTTCAGCAGCAAGTTCTCTACGTCTTCGCCAACGTAGCCTGCCTCGGTTAACGTCGTCGCATCACCTATCGCAAACGGAACATTCAGCATTTTCGCTAGAGTCCGCGCCATCAACGTTTTTCCACTTCCCGTTGGACCGACGAGCAAAATGTTTGATTTCTCTATTTCGATGTCCGAACCGTTCCAACCCGCCGTCAAACGCTTGTAGTGGTTGTGGACGGCAACTGCCAACGCACGTTTGGTCGGGACTTGGCCGATTACGTATTGGTCAAGATGTTCAACGATGTCCCGCGGCGTCGGCGTTTCGCTAAACAATTTCTTGGACGACGGACGGCGACGTTGCTCTTGGTCTAAAATGGACTGGCAAAGTTCAATGCACTCGCCGCAAATGTAGACGTCCCCTGGTCCCTCAACGAGAGGACCTACGTCGCGGTAGCTTTTGCGGCAGAACGAACAGAAAGCGTTCTTTTTGGTGGTACTACCGCTGCTGCTGCCGCCGCTATTGCGACGACTAGCCATGACATCCTTACTCGAGGGCATTTTCGACTCCTAAACTAATTGGCCACACTCATAGCGATCGGAGAAAGTTCTCCGAAGTTTAAGTCGTGGCTGACGATTGGACATGTTTTATGTGGAAGCTCGATTGGTTGTTTCAATTCTTTGACCGGAGAGTCAAAGAGTTTGAATCGAACCGGGCATCCTTGTCCACAGTTTCGAGCCGATTGGTTAACTACTTGTTTTGCAAGGTTATAGTAGGCCTTGCTAGTCCGGCCTCCCAGACCGATCGGATTCATTTTAAGTAAGTCTAGCACACTCGCACGATAGAATCAGCGACTTTTTTCGTCGCTATCTTCGTCGTTGGAGTCGCTAGTTGGATTCGCCATTGGTAAAGAGGGCCGACGAGGCTTCTCTGCTAACAACGTTGTAATCTTTCGGAATTCTGCGTCGCTTATGTCACCCCCACTCCGCATTTCCTCGAAATTTTTTTGTACCAAGTCATGCAGCGGGACGTCCTGGGTGTTGGAATCGCGCAACCTTGCCATCACATAAATTGCAAGCCAACACACAGCCAACAAAATCAGAATACCAAGAACAGCCTGAAAAGTTGGAGTGAAAAGTAGCGTCCAAAACTCAGCCCCCCAAATCCCAGGTCCAGGGTTTTGTGCAGTATTCATTGCGGTGAAAAATCAAGCAGGAGAAATGAATTTCCGATTCGACGCGATGTCTAGATTACCTGATTTGTCCCGAGTTTCCCTCTCGCTTGCACGGACGTATCGTATGCAGTAGGCATCCCCCAAGTCCAGGTTTTTAGCCTGAAAATTCCATAATTTCTAGTGGCACACCCTAGAATTGTGGTGACTACGCAGGATGTGGCAACACTTTTCAATTGAAAAGGTTCGGAGCTATGCTGCAGAGGTTTGGACATTAGGCGACGCTGGAGTCAAATACCCATCCTTCATATGGTACACGTCGTCAGCCAGAGCGATGAGTGCTTCGCGGTGCGTGATGATGATAATGGTCAGTTGGCCCTTCATCGATTGCAGGGTTTCGCGGATTTGGATTTCGCTGGCCATATCGATTTGACTAGTCGATTCATCCAAAATGAGAATCTCCGGTTTGCGTAAGATTGCTCTGGCTAAAGCGATACGTTGGCGTTGCCCGCCACTGAGCCGCTGGCCAGATTGCCCAACAATCGTTTCGTATCCTTCACTCAGCGAATCTGTTATAAACTGATGTGCATGGGCAAGCTTGGCTGCTTCGATAGCTTCCTCACGCGTGCTCGCGGGACTGCCGTATTGAATATTCTCAAGTACCGATCGATTGAAGAGTTCCGTACTTTGACTGACTAAAGCGATTTTGCGACGGATATCCTGCGTGGCGATGTTGCGAAGATCGACGCCATCCATTTGAACGCTACCGAACGTAGGATCGTAGTACCGACCGAGCAGTTGAATTAGCGTCGACTTGCCGCAACCGTTGGGCCCTAGAATGACGATAGTCTTGCCGAATGGAATTTCCAGGTTAACTTCATTGAGAACTGGGTGTGCTTGATGGTAATGGAAACTAACAGCGCGTACAGAAATGTTTTCGTGACGACCGTTAAGGGGTACAGGGTTTTCGGGCTGAACCAATTCGAGTTTGGATTGGAGAATACCATAGAGTAGATTTGCGGACATAGCGCCACTGTATATGGAAACGGAAACACCAGATAACTTGCGAAGCGGATCGCTGGCACCGATCAATAAACCAAAGAATATCAGCAGGTCGGTCACACTCAGTGGGTTCTCACAGATACGAAGAAATCCGATGTGTGTTTGTTTATTGACTACGAGAAAAGCTCCCGCGCATACGGTAATAGCAACCATACCGATACCTACTAGTTCGGTAAAGGGCTTGCTAAGACCCGTGTAAAATATCATCTTCATGCTGGCTTTCCGCATTCCCTTGGTGCAATCTTGAAAGCGCTCGTTCTCATGTTTTTCCATAGTGAATGCTTGGACGGTGAATACGTTGCTAAGGGCTTCGAGCAGAACTTCATGAAAGCCAGCGTTGCGACCTAGGATGGTCGACGCGATGGATCGTATCT
>JAYVPE010000219.1:0-7150 GCA_043757575.1 Pirellula sp. | reverse complement strand
CGGAAAAATGACGACGATCAGGCAGTTCCTTGATCATTCCAACTGACTTTGGTCAAAAACTTCTCCGGATGCTCGGGTACCGATTTGTCCCCAGACACCGTATGGGCTCCCTTTTCCGTCGTCGCCGGTTGGAGCAAGCTCCGAGAGATCGCCGCAGTTGATAGACGAAGAAATAATTCGGACCGACGAGTCACCGAATAAACAATTCACACCATTCGCGTGATACGAACCTGCAGAAAAATTGCCGTATGCCAGGTCGCTATCGTTGCGATGATTAGCGCTTACGTCGCCTGGAGGCAATATAGTATTGAAGGCGCTGTAAATGGGCGCTCCATCGACCCAGCGTCGCCCCCGTCCAAAGAATTCAGGCTGCGACGGTGGTAATTTCAATGAAACTGAAGCCGTACATCGACTGCGTTCTGAGTAACTGCACGGTTTCAGTAACTCGCTATCGGACATCCACTCAAGCATTTTCCCGTCGACTCGTACTTCACTCATCGCGACCGTATTGGAAAGGCCATCGGATATTTCGCTCAATCGCCGAAATCTGCCGCTTTCAAACACACCGCGAGTAGCTTGGTTAGCGTTATCAACAATCGTGTCGCCGACGGAAAAGACGTAATTCGAATAACCCATTTCACCCTCTAACTCGGATTTTGGATCGCTCGGGCAACGAAACAGGGATAGCTTATCAAGCCAAGGTTGAATAGGCCCGTTTGTCCCACCTGAATTTGGAACTGGGCAAAAGTACATTGCAGATGACAGACCTGAACTCGCGTGTTCATTCACGATCGAGCTTTGCATTTTTTCGTGAAGAGCAGATTGCTCCATGAAAGGCAAAATCATGACTAGTCCACTAGTGCGAGCGTAAGGTCCATTCGCCGAAGCGTTTCCAAGTCGCATAGATGGCAATTTTCGATAGACGGATTCGTAGTTGGTCATAGCAATACCAATTTGCCGAATGCGATTGCTGCAATCCATTCTTCGAGCTGCTTCGCGAGCTGCACCAATCGCTGGTAGAAGCAACGCAACCAACAAACCAATGATCGAAATAACCACAAGTATTTCGACCAGTGTAAAGGCATAACGCTTAGAATTACTCATGTTTTCCTCATTCATATTTATATTGCCGGTACAAGCGATAGGAATACTCATCATACACTTTGTTTAATTAAGCAGTGTGATCCTCCGCTTGCATTGGGTCAAGTCTTGCTTCTATCAATCATCAATCGGACATACCCGCGACGCTTTCGATTACGTTGCTGTGATTCAATTAGCCTAATTTTCCCAACAGCTCGCGTTGGGAGTGCGAAAAAATTCGTCCAGTACGATTAAAGGTTAGCAGCAAGCCGAAACCTAGTTCAACTGGGAGGCACGCTCAGAGGCTGTGAAAAAATGCGTGGGGCATCACCGGAGGGCTCGCGCCCAATGGCACTCACTTTGGAAGCGTAACGGCGCGAGCCGTACGGTGTGAATTGGGAGAATCGCAACGAAACCGGAGGGCTCGCACCCTTCCGCTTATTGAATTGCGAAGTTGTATTGCGGACGGTCCCTTAGTTAGCTGGAAACCGACCTGCATTGTATGCAATTTGTTGGCTGGCAACAAAGCATTCCAAGGAAGAATTCTTGGATCACTCGACCAACGAATTGACAGCAGCGTTCAGTGCGCCATAGCTTGATGGCAACGCAATTCGATGTTTCACCGCCTGGTAAAATTCTGCATCGCTGGCGCTGCACACTACCGAGACGATGGCATCTGGGCAGCCTTCGACCATCGCCAATGCAGCTTTACTGCGGACACCGCATCCGTTAACAAGCAAGTTTTTGCGAGGTTTTGCCGGGCTCTTGAACGGAACCAAGTCGATATGCATTGAAGAGACCGCTCCATTTATTCCGTCGAATGGATCGGAAGCGGCATCGTAGTATGACAATTTCCGAATCGGTGGGCGAGAACAGTCCGTGAGTTCGCTTGTGCGCCCGATTTCACCATTTACGACGCTACCCTCCATGTTCTGGCGTGTATCTCGAATCACGGATTCAATTGATTCCAACTGCAATTCCTCGGCGATTCCGCGTGGAAGAATGGCGACTTCATCCCAGCTATCCCAGGAGCCAATTGCGATACGTGCTGCCAAGCCCGATAATTTTACTAAACGCACACGTGTTTTAAGCGGTTCTGGCAACGTGGACTCGGAATGGATCCAAAAAAGGGGAACACAGCGAAGACCGAGTATCGATCATCCTTTGTGTCGCTGGTCAGGACATCGGAAACGACCTACTTTAAAGCTACGTTTGGCAAGATGTTTAGTAACTCGTCCAGTCGTACGGGCTCGCCAAAGCCGAAAAGAGGATGGCTTCAGTTGTGCTCGCATCAGATGAATTGGGCACCATTCGCCTTTCCCGAAGTTGCTCATCTTCCGACGGGAACGATGCCTGTTGTGCCATTGTATAAAGCCGTTGGCATGGGCTTGCTAAAGTTCCAGTAGTTGCGGGTTCGTTGCACACTACCGACATGCTGGTACATCATTCAGACAAACTCGCCCCAACCGATAACGTCCTATTTTCGGGACAGCACGCGATCGCTCAACTTTGGAACACTCTCGGCGACTTGATGTTGAGCGTCAATTGATTCAGTGAGGTGGTGCCAGGCAACCATTATTGCGAAGCGTTCACAGAGTTACAACTGGGCTGATCCTTTTGGCTTTCCTCGCATAATCCCTGTCCTTGGATGGCATCATTCACTATGATCCTGTTCTGCGAACAGAGCGCCAGAACAATTACTACACAAAACAACGCATGAAACATATTCGGAATTTTTGTATTATTGCCCATATCGATCATGGCAAGTCGACTTTGGCCGATCGTTTGATTCAGGCGTGTGGTGGCGTTTCGCAACGCGAGTTCCACGACCAGATGCTCGATTCGATGGATATTGAGCGTGAACGGGGAATCACTATCAAGAGCAATTCGATCACGCTTTCTTACCGCGCCGCCGACGGTCAAGACTATCTACTGAATCTCATCGACACTCCGGGTCACGTTGATTTCTCACACGAAGTACGGCGTTCCTTGATGGCGTGTGACGGAGCGTTGATCGTTGTCGATGCATCGCAGGGAGTCGAGGCGCAGACGGTAGCCAACCTCTATCTTGCACTGGAATACAATCTAACCCTTCTACCGGTGATAAATAAGATCGATCTTCCGGCCGCAGACGTTGAGAAAGTGCGAGAGGAGATTGACGCCGATTTGGGACTAGATCCGTTTGCAGCGATCCCTGTTTCCGCAAAGACTGGCGTTGGCATTGAAGATCTCCTGGCAGGCATCGTCGAGAAACTACCTTGTCCTCAAGGGGACCCGAACGCGCCGTTGAAAGCACTGGTCTTCGACGCACACTTTGATACCTATCGCGGTGTAATTCTCCAAGTTCGTGTGATGGACGGTACGCTGAAAACGGGCGATACCATCCATTTCATGCACGCAGGCCGTGACTACAAAGTGGATGAGTTGGGCTACAATCAGTTAAAACTCACTCCTCAAAAGCAACTCAGCGTCGGGGAGGTCGGCTATATCGTCGCGGGCGTAAAGAGTGTTCAGGACATTGAAATTGGCGATACGCTCACGCTTTTGAATCGTCAAGCCGCAGTACCGATACCTGGCTACAAGAAAGCCAAACAAGTTGTCTTTTCGTCCATCTATCCGATGAGCACGGACGAGTACCAAGACCTCACGAAGGCACTTGAAAAGTTGGCCATTAATGACGCTGCGCTTACGTTTGAGAAGGATAGTTCAGCCGCTCTCGGCTTCGGATTTCGATGCGGGTTCCTAGGCTTACTTCACTTGGACGTGATTCAGGAGCGTCTGCAGCGAGAATTTGACCTCGGACTCGTCATCTCGGCCCCGTCGGTGAAGTACAAACTACTTTTGAATAACGGCACGACGATCGATGTCGACAACCCGAGTTATTGGCCCGATCCTATGTCAATCGATTCGACCACCGAGCCCTACATCAAAGCATCGATCCTCATCCCCGAGGAGTACGTCGGACCTGTCATGGAACTGTGCAGAGAGCATCGCTCCGACAGTCAGACAATGAATTACCTTTCCGCAGGTCGGGTGGAGGTAACGAGCGAGATGCCGCTCGGAGAAGTGCTCTTCGATTTTTACGGCAAGCTTAAGATGATAACGCGAGGATATGGGTCGTTTGATTATGAACCGATTGAATATCGAGCTACGGACGTAGTAAAAGTCGATATCCTGGTCAACAAGGAGCCCATCGATGCACTTTCCTATCTAGTGCATCGGGACAAGTCGCGAACTCGGGCTCTGCATTATTGTGAACAGCTTGCCGAGGCGATTCCACGCCACCAATTCAAAATCCCGATCCAAGGAGCGATTGGCGGCGAAATTATTGCGAGAGCGACGATCCAGCCTTACCGAAAGGATGTGACTGCCAAGCTTTATGGTGGCGACGTCACTCGAAAGAACAAGCTCCTAGATAAGCAGAAGAAGGGCAAGGCGAAAATGAAGCAGTTTGGCAGCGTTAATATCCCACAGAAAGCCTTCGTCTCAGTTCTTCGCTCCGACAAGGACTAAAGAATCATTCACGCTTGATTTTAACGGGGGCTTAGGACCCATCGTTGACTTTGGTGGTCTAACTAGTTACTCTTATGGTTTAATTGAAAGCACAGCTTCAAATCGTCCCACCTTAGCAATTTCGCGTCCTTTGAGTCTACATGCTCTTCGGCTTCAAAGTACGTCCCGCAACCGACGGCTCCTTAGATTGATTTTGCAATCGAGGCCCGACAAACAAGGAGTTGGAATTTATGTCCCTTGGCCTTCGCAGCATAAGTCTCTCGACTGCATCATTGGTCGCTTTTTTTTCCCTACCGAGTGCCAGTGGTTTGTTGGGCGATGAAACTGTAAAAAACACAACGCCGAGTTTTGCCAAAGAAGTCCTTCCCATACTTCGAGCCAATTGCTTCGGCTGCCATCAAGGTGCTAAGAAGCTTGGCGGCTACATGATGACTGATTTCCAAGGCTTGCTCGGCGGCGGCGAATCGGGTTCTGCAGCAATTGTTCCCGGCAAGTCTGGTGAGAGCCATTTGATCCGCGAAATTGTCCCGGTGGATGGTAAGTCGGAAATGCCAAAAAAAGGCAAACCGCTCAGCGACGTCGAGATTGAAATTATTAAGCGATGGGTCGATGCTGGTGCACTCAATGACTCTAAAGCAGTAGGCCCACGCTATTCGCTAGCCAAGCCTCCTATCTACACTCGTTCACCCACCATCAGCAGCATAGATTTTTCCAAGGATGGAAAGCAAATTGCTGTATCCGGTTTTCACGAAACGCTACTTCTCAATTCCGAGAATGGACAACTGCAACAGCGACTGATCGGTCTCAGCCCGCGCGTCGAGTCAATCAGCTATTCACCAGATGGCAAGTGGCTGGCTGTAGCATCTGGCGAGCAAGCAGTTAGTGGCGAGTTGCAAATTTGGAATGTTGAGACCAACCAACTCGAGCGAAGTTTGCAGCTTGGGAGCGATACCCTCTTTGGTGTGAATTGGTCTCCAGACTCGACCTTGATCTCGTTCGGCATGTCAGACAATACCGTCCGAGCCGTGAACCTCGACGGAGAGCAAAAGCTTTATCAACGAGCACATGAAGATTGGCCGCGCGCGACGGTTTTCACACCAGACGGAAAACATTTAATCTCTGCCAGCCGCGATATGACGGTGAAGTTGATCGAGGTGGATACGGAGCGCTTCGTCGACAATATTACCTCAATCACACCTGGTGCTCTGCGAGGCGGCGTTCAGTCGCTCGCTCGGCATCCGTTGCGAAATGAAATTCTAGTGGGGGGTGCTGACGGTACTCCCAAGATCTATCGCGTGTTTCGACAAACGGCCAGGGCGATTGGCGACGATGCTAATCTGATTCGGCAATTGGATACATTGCCAGGACGCATATTCGGCGTTGCCATCAGCCCTGACGGCCGTTATCTGGCCGCCGCTGCGACGCTTGATAATCAAAGCACTATCAAAGTTTGGTCGTATGACGTGGATGGAGAACTGCCAAAGGAGATCAAAGATATCCAGGCGAAACGTGTTGCTTCACTCAATGCCGACGAGAAGAAAAAGCTTGAAGCCTATGTTACTGCTCAACCAAAAGTTGTCGCCACTTTCACGGTACCTACCGCTGCAATCTACGCGATCGCATTGGACTCCAACGGTCGACTCGCAGCTGGCGGTTCCGACGGTCGACTCCGCGTTTGGAACTGTGCCACTAGCGAATCTGTTTTCGATATGGATGTTAACCCTAGTTCTACAACAATTGCCACCGATGCTGGATTGATTGCAGACCTTCGAACCAAACGCCTTTCTGAAATTGCGGCTGTTCACACCAACGAACGCGCTTCGGTTGAGTTCCTCAAAGAAGTGGACAGCTTTTTGATTTCGCGAGTGACGGCGATTGAAGTCCGACCGGCATCGCTCGAGCTGGATTCTTGGAACGCTTCCGCTCAGATCACGGTAGCCGCTACATTGGACAATGGCGAAGTTCGGGATGCAACCCGGGTCGCGTCGCTATCTACTACGTCGTCGAATATTTGGCTATCGAAACGTGGGTGGGTTCAACCGCTGGAAAACGGGACTTGCAATATCGAAATCCAGATCGGTGGCTTCAAAAAGACATTGCCAGTAACAGTTGCTATGGATGCGAGGAGGTCAATGGACTTCATTCGGGACGTCAACCCAGTACTTTCTCGTATTGGATGCAACGCAGGAACTTGTCATGGTGCCCAAGCTGGCAAAGGGGGCTTCAAACTGTCTCTTCGTGGATACGATCCAATTTACGACGTCCGAGCATTGTCGGACGATTTGGCTGGCAGACGCATCAACCCGTCATCCCCAACCGACAGTCTCATCATGACCAAACCGTTGGGGTTGGTGGCTCACGTAGGCGGCAAACTGTTTGACGCAGGCGACAACCATGCGCTCGTCATTCGACAGTGGATTGCGGAAGGAGCCAAGGTGAACGCATCCAGTACGAAAGTTGCTCGAATAGAGCTTTCCCCTCTGAATCCTGTTGCGCCTATGCCGGGGGCTGTACAGCAGCTTCGTGTGGTTGCAACTTATCCAGATGGCAAAACGCG
>JAYVPE010000218.1:0-7158 GCA_043757575.1 Pirellula sp. | reverse complement strand
TACGGATTGGGGCCAGAAAACCAGAATTTACCTGGCTTTGTTTCAATCGCTCCATCGGTAGGAAACGGTGGTCCGAGAAACTACGGAAACGCGTTCCTGCCTCCTAAATTTCAAGGCACAAAGATAGGGGGCGCTGGAACTGAGTCGCTAACAATCGATAGTTTGACTCGCGAGGATATTCCCCGACAGAGCCAGTCCAGGCAGGTTGAATTGATCCAGCGGCTTAACCGTGCGCAATGGAACCGGAGAGGAACACATGACGAAGAACTTGAGGCGGCAATCCAATCGCACGAGTTGGCTTGGAGAATGCAGCAAGTTGCGCCGGAGGTTCTAGACATGACCAACGAATCCGCAGCGACAATGGAAATGTACGGTCTCGACAATCCGAAAACAAGGAGCTACGGAGAACGCTGCTTAATGGCGAGGAGAATGTGTGAGGCAGGAGTCCGATTCATTCAAGTAAACTACGGAGACAATTCAGCCAATCCCGCTTGGGATCAACATTCCAACTTGCCCAAGCATGAAGAACATGCTGAAGCGGTTGACAAACCTATTGCAGGACTTCTTCAAGACTTGAAGCAACGCGGTCTATTGGAGGACACCATTGTTTGGTGGGGCAGCGAGTTCGGTCGTACCCCTTATTCGCAAGAAAATGGGACGGGAAGAGATCATAATCCACGAGGATTTACTGTATGGCTGGCTGGCGGGGGCTTTAAGCCGGGCTACGCACACGGCCAAACCGACGAGTTTGGATTCCAGGGTGTGGAAGGGCGTGTTCATATGCACGATCTTCATGCCACTTTGCTTCATCAATTGGGGATAGACCACAAACGTCTTACCTTCCAACATTCTGGCCGAAATTTTCGTCTAACCGACGTGCATGGCCATGTCGTCGACAAAGTCATTGCATAGCAGATTTCAGAAGTACGGCTGGAATTTTCGCATGCAGCTAGACAATGCCTCTTACGGTTTGTTGCTTGCAAGGCGTTTGAAGTAAGCTTCGATGACTTCACGGAAGTGGCTTGGCAAATCCTTGGTTATATTTTGCAGAGCTTCTTGCCGCTGTGCTGGTGGAAGATTTCCCCACCCGCTTCCGTCACCAATGTCTTTTTGGTCAACATCGCCAGCACCTTTCTGTTCCGCAAGTTGGCTATCATCCATCGGCTTGCTACCTTTGTTTGGTTTCTGGCCTTTGGCGTTCCCGCCGTTTTTTTGTTGTTGTTGCTGCTGTTGCTTTTGCTGTTGCTCCTCAAGTTTTTCGATCATCTTGTCAAGCTTATCGACGATGGCTTGTTCTTTGTCACGAACGGTTTTTCCAGCTCGACCTAAAGCCAGTCTTCGTTCGACATCGTTCATCATTCGGGCAATTTCGTCCAAGGAATCTTCTTTGAAGGGTTTGATATCCGCTTGCATCAAGCGAGCCGTGATAGCGTAGCGAGTCGGGAGCTCGGTTTCTCTTTCCAACAACTTTTCGAGAGTCTCCAAACAGGCGGATCGTTGCATGAGATGGTGCTGACAAATTCCCGTACAGAAAAGCCAAGTTGCTGGATCGGAAGTGGATTCTTGTGCGAGTGGCAAAAGTCGATGCAGTGCCTCGTCATAGAGTCCATGATGAACCAGATAGCGACAGCAAATCAATTGAAGATCCGCACGTAGCCAGCTCGGGATACTGCCATTGGCCAAAATCGAACTAAGTTGTGCGTCCAGCTTGGCGTAATTTTCCGATGCAAAGGGTGCATCGAGGATCTCCTTGAGCGATGCGACCGCGACCTCGCACTTAGCCGTGGAAGCCAAGACGTAGTCAAGGAGTCCCACGCCTCGTAGGGATGCAGTGTCGGGCGAATCGACTTTAATTTGCCCAGGCTCTGTTCCAGGCACGCGACTTTGAAGAAAACTATTAAGCTGCTGGACAACTTTTTCGCTTTCCGGCCAGTTCCAACTTGACTGTTTCTTAAGCAGTTGAGGGTCTGAACCCATTGCCGTCAAAGAAGACAGAATGATCCCGCAAGCGACTAGGTTTCTAAACATGTCTAATTCCGGCAGTCGTTGGTTTGAATAGCACAAGCCACAGCCGCCAACACGACGATCTCGGAACTCGTCTAGCGCCCGCAGCTCAATCATACAGGCTCCCTCTAGTATACCGTTATGCAAATCTGGCTGCATCTATTCCGACCAATACGCATATTTTCACAACGTTTTTGTAGGTTGTGACAAACGCTTGGTTGGACAAATCAGCACGTTCGGGAATCAAAATTTTCTTTTCCAAACGCAACTGCCGACTGGCTGACAACTTAGTCGCAACCCCCTCTTATGGCGGTGTTGCCTCGGGATTTCGGCCATCCAAGAATCAGTCTGACTGCACTGATTAAAAGATCGTTTCCACAAAAGCGACCCGTCCGACCCCCCCTAATTGGGAAGGAGTGGCCTTTTTCCCAATTTCGATTTGAAGGGGACGGGACTTTCAAGCAGACTTGTAAGAGCAGGGACGCGACCCCAGACGAAGGCTGGCCTCAGTTGGAACACTGATGGCATGGTCTAAACCTTCCAAAACATAGAACCAAGATCGCGTCCCATCATGGCCAATGTTGACCGTGCATATAATTCTGTTCGTCACGAGCTTGCTGAGCTTGGACTGTTAGCAGATGGTGTTTACTTAGATACCGTTGAACTTTGCATATCTAACGCGAAGAGCGCGGGTGAGCGCGGATATGTCTTCGAACAGGTCGGTCATTATGGCAAGCGAGGTTATCGACCAGGCGTTATCTATTTGCCACGCGATTTGCCGCACCAGCCCTACAAGCCTGGAATGACACTGAGCGATACGATTCGCCATGAGTATGCTCACGCTTGGTATTACATCGACCCAAGTTTCTTTCGGCAAGACTGGTTTCCGCGAACGTTTGGAGAAGCGTACAGCAATTGTACCGCGACTCCGTACCAAACTTGGCGCCGCCATTTAAGACGAGATGCAAATTACCAAGCAGGCAAACGGCGTTGTCGAAGTGACCATGGGAAACTAAAGTTCTTTTATGGTTGCTTGTTTCAACAATTCATTACGGACTATGCGTCGACCAATTCCAGCGAGGACTTTGCTGAAACCTTTATGTTCTACTTAAAGTATCGTCGTTCCCTTTCGCGATTCCGAAATCGGCCAGTTGTTTACCATAAGCTCAAGATGGTTGAACGGGCCGTAAACATGGCAAGCCGAAAAGTGAAGCAATTTTCCGACCGAAGTTATCGAAGTCGAACAGCTTAAATCTTTCTATTTGACTACACTGTGCAAGCCGTCCTCAAATGACTTGTTTTGTGCAGGGGCTCCCATGACTTCTAACCGTATTCGTGTTCTTTTGTGCTCCTCGTCGATGGATGGCGGAGGGAGCGAAAGGCAACTATTGAATTTACTCAAAGGGCTCGATCGCGAGAGGTTTGAGCCGGTGCTCTATCTTCTTTACGAATCAGGGGTTTTGCTCGACGAGGTTCCTGAGGATATCAAACGATTCGCATTCTGGTCGGAAAACTCAATTCCTCGATGGAATTGGCCGGGTCGAATTCACAGTCTGCAGGTTCAGCATTTAGCTAAACTTCTCAGGCGAGAAAAAATCGACGTGGTCTACGATCGTCTTTTTCACATGACGCTCATAACCGGGCCAGCAACGCAACGTACCCAAACTCCTCGTTTATCGACTATCGTATCTCCACCTCAATTCGACCTTGCTCATTCGGAAAAGAGTTGGCTTACAATGAAAAAAATCGCTTTGCGCAGGGCATATTCGACTGCGACGACGTTGGTTTCGGTGGGCGCAGGTACCGCAGACAACGCTGCAAAGTACTACAAAATCCCCCGAGATGCTTTTCACGTGATGCTTAGCCCGATCGACATCGAACGGATTGATTCGGAGAGTTTAATAGCGTGGACTGGTTCTGCGCTCAGGCAAAACCGTAAACAGATCATTTCCATAGGTCGGCTAAGCGACGAAAAGGGACATCGCTACTTGATACGAGCCTTTGCGAAATACATGGACGCAGTCAAAATGGACCAAGCTCCTGCTGCCGACTTGCATTTGGTCGGTGATGGCGTATTAAGAAAAGAGCTGCAAAGCCTCACTGCGAGCCTCAACATTGGGGACAGTGTCTTTTTCCACGGCCAAGTGCACAGCCCATTTTCGCTTCTCAAACAATGCGATTTGCTGGTCTTACCTTCGCTTTACGAGGGGATGCCCAACGCTTTGCTCGAGGCTATGGTTTGCAGAGTGCCCGTTCTCGCAACAAACACCGCTCAAGGGGCAGGAGAGTTACTGCGCAATCATCCCCTGGGAACGCTGGTTTCAAAAGCAAACTCAGACGAAATGGCTGATGCCATTCAAGATCGATTTCAAAGACCAGCTCTATGGCTGGAAAAAATCGATGCCGCACGCGAATACGTCGAAACACATCACTGCTTGCAGGCTTGGATCGACAATATTAGCCAACTCTTGCAACGAATCGCCAAAAAGCCTTGAATCCGCCAGACGGAGTGACTCCAATAGCGGTCTATGTCCCAAAAAACTGCTAATGTGCCTGCGAACATACCTCAACCTGCTCGCCAGCTATCCAACGTCCTGCAAAATCTGTTTAAGATTCCTCGTGCTCAGATTTCTCCCTTGATCGCAGAGGGATTCGTAACCGTCAACGGACGCGTCAAACGACAGGCTTTCTTCGTTGTCGAAGTCGGAGACAAGATCGGCGTGGACATTGTCCCGCAACCGATTGCTGCGCCTGCTCATTCCAAGAACAAGCAATCCAACAGGTCCGTTGATTTTCTCTACGACGATGACGATTTAGCGATCGTCAATAAACCCGCCAACCTCCTAACCGTTCCGACCAGACATCGCGAACCCCATACCTTGATGTCGCTAGTCGAGCGCCAGTTTCAAAAATCCGTTGCCGGTGCTCGTGCCTTCTGTGTGCACCGTTTGGATCGGGGCGTCTCGGGTGTTTTGGTCGTGGCCAAATCGCTTGAAATGGCCGAGGCAATGCGAAACCAATTCGCGATGCGCAAACCGCAACGCAAGTACATTGCCCTCGTGGCTGGCATACCGAGACCATCTAACCATGAACTGCGTAGCTATTTGGCAACCGACGAAAACCTCAACCGATATTCGGTTCCGAATGCGGAACATGGCGAACTAGCCATTACGCATTACCTAACTCGACACGTTTGGCGGGATGCTTCTTTTTTAGAAGTGCGATTGGAAACTGGGCGTCGCAATCAGATCCGAGTTCAATTGGCAGAAGCTGGCTACCCCATCCTCGGTGATCCACGCTACAAACCTCGACAAGCCGAACATTGGGCTTGGCCTTACCAGCGTTTAGCTTTGCATGCGGAAACACTCGGCTTCACCCATCCGCGCACTGGCTTGCCTATTCAAATGGAAACGCAATGGCCGCAAGAGTTTCGCGACTTCATTCGGCACCAGAAAAAGCACACACAAACCAGCGACGAAACGTAGGCCAGCCTGATCGCTTCCGGCACTGCGCAGCGTCCGCTACTAACGGTGCAGGTTGTGCCATTGTACGCAGGGCATCGAAAGCTGTACGTTTCTATCTAACCTACGAAGGTACCGTTGAGTCACACTTCTGGTCGTTTCTGGCTCACTAATGGCATGGATTAGATTTAAAAAGGCCTGTTCGTATTCGATTTACAGCGATTCGCCCGTTTTGAATTGCGTTGGCATCCGAATTGCATCCTCCAAATTTAGAATGGGTCGCGAACTGCGAGCCACTTTAAGGAATAATGGAAGCTAAATATGAAACGAATCTTAATGATCGCTGTACCCGCTTGCGCGATTGTACTGAGTATGATGCGTCTTCACGGAACCCCTGCCGAGCAATCGGGACAGTCCTCAAAAAGTGAGTTAAGGACTTTCATGCAATTGAAGCTTGATCATACGAAAGGGATCATTGAGGGCTTGGCAACGGAAGACTTTCAGCGGATTGCAAAAGATGCTCAAGCGCTTAACGCCCTTAGTCTTCAGAGCAGTTGGAACACTCACACGACTCTCGAGTATCTCGACCATAGCGGTGACTTTCGTCGAGCATTGAATGTCATTACAAAAGCGGCGCGTGAGGAAAATTTGGATCGCGCTGCACTTGGATATGTTAGTTTGACCGTGCAATGTATCGAGTGCCACCGCTACCTCCGCCAAAAGAAAGCGACCGACACACTTAAGCCACAGTAAGCATCGGCAGATCAATAATTGTCGTAATCCTTTCTGCGAAACATAGAATTGGCTGGCTAGTCTTGGTTGCATCACAATTTCTAAAGCACTGATGCAATCGGTGCAGTTCAAATGGGGAGCGTTGACAGTTATCCCAGCTTTTGACACTTCCGCAGGTTGCACGTTCTCAAGCCCAGATGCATCAACGGCGGGACTCTGGTAAAACAATACGAAAATTTCCAAAGCTGTCGTTTTTTATCGAGCCTTGACGTATGTCCGTTTCTACCAACGAAGTCAAATATCTCCTCTTTGATGTAGAGAGTGTCGCAGACGGGGAAGCGATCGCGAAGACTCGCTACCCAAAACGAAAATACAATCCAAAGCAGGCGATCGATGCGTTTCGACAAGATCTCATCATCGAGAGCGGTCGCGACTTCATTCCGTACACTTACCATACGCCTATCGCAGTGGTGGCTGCAAAGATTAGGGAAGATTTCAGTCTAATGGAGATCGTGTCGCTGGACGAGCCGCATTTTCGACCAGATGTAATAACACGCTACTTCTGGATGGGTTGGGAGCGATATGCTCGACCTACACTGGTCACATTCAACGGTCGGTCTTTCGACATCCCATTGATGGAGCTCGCCGCATTTCGATATGGAATTAGTGTGCCTTCTTGGTTCAATATCCGCGATAAATCTTTTGAACAAAACCGAAACCGTTACAACATCCATTCGCATTTTGATCTACATGAGATACTGACGAACTTCGGCAGCAGTTGGTTCCGAGGAGGTCTAAACCTGGCGGCAAATCTTCTCAATAAACCGGGAAAGCTCGACGTGCAGGGGAGCATGGTTCAAGACTTGTATGCAGCCGGCAAGACTTCAGACATCAGCGAGTATTGCCGGTGCGATGTTCTGGACACCTACTTTGTATTCCTGCGTGTTCAAGTCATGATGGG
>JAYVPE010000217.1:0-7179 GCA_043757575.1 Pirellula sp. | reverse complement strand
TACCCCCTCCCAAATCACAGTCGTTTCAATTGGTGGCAATCGCCCCGGAAAGGCCTTCTCGAGATCGATTGAATGAAATGTCCCAGAGCAAGTCTTTTGTTGATCGCAACTTCGCAGAGGCTATGCTTGCAATACTTAAGCAAAAAAATCGGTTGCCAGAAACATACCCAGCCCCCATTCACTTGTGGAGTTTTGGCGACACTCTCGCTTGGGTCTTTATGGGGGGCGAAGTCGTCGTCGACTACCAAATTCGGCTTGAGAAGGAACTAAGTCAATTTCCAAACGTTTGGGTAGCGGCTTATACGGACGATGTTTTTGCGTACATTGCTTCCGAACGAGTGCGCAATGAGGGTGGCTATGAAGTAGACGCGTCGATGCTGTACTACAACCAACCTGGGCGATGGGTTTCTGGTACAGAGGATCTGATCGTCACCCGAGTACTGGAGATGGCCAACTCAAAGCGTCTATTGGATCAACCGCTTTCCTCAACCGATTCTTTGCAATCCATTCAAATGCCCAAGGGTTGGAGAGTCGAGTTGGTTGCGGCTGAACCGTTGGTGGAGGATCCCGTCAATATCGCCTTCGGCGCCGACGGAACCGTCTGGGTTGTTGAGATGAGTGACTATCCATCCGGAGGTCCAAAAACCGGCTGCATCAAGCGGCTACTCGATACCGATGGGGATGGCAAACTCGATTCGAGTACGATTTTCTTGGACAAGCTTTCCTTTCCTGTCGGAGTCTACCCTTGGCGCGATGGGATCGTGGTCGCTTGTGCACCCGACATTTTCTTTACTCGTGATACAGATCATGACGGTGTGGCCGATGAACGCCGAATTTTATTGAGCGGCTTTCCACTGGCCAATCCTCAGCATCGAGTCAACGGCTTTACCTATGGTCTCGACCATCGTCTTCATATAGGTACGGGCTCACAAGTCAAGGAGATACTAGAAGTCGCCACCGGCAAAAAGATCAACGTGAGCGGGTGCGATCTGAGCCTGGATGTCGATAATGGAATTGTTGGTATCGAGACAGGTACAACTCAGTATATTCGTGGCTGCGACGATTGGGGTAACTGGTTTGGAAATGACAACAGCCATCCGATCTTTCATTATGTTTATGATCGGAACTGGGTCAGTGGAGCCGGTTCGAATATTCGATCGCTTTCACAGCACATGATCCAACCGCCGACTTCGCCACCCGTTTTTCCAATCAGTCGTGACGCGGATCGATTCAATGACTTGTTTACCGCGAATCGGTTTACCTCCGCATGCAGTTCGATAATCTGTCGTAGTCCGGGTGCAACCCCCGACATGCAAGGTTGCGCAATGGTATGCGAAAGTGTTCATAATCTGGTTTCACGCGTTCGAGTTGAAGCAAAAGGTGCTTCGTTCGTGGGAACGCGATTCGATGAGGATATGCAAAGCGAATGGCTACGGAGCAATGATCCATGGTTCCGGCCGGTCCGTATCGAGAACGGAATCGACGGTACTCTTTGGATTGCGGACATGTATCGCCGTGTCATTGAACACCCCGAGTGGATTCCGGACGATTGGCAGCGAAGAATCGATGTTCGGGCTGGAGAAAACCTTGGACGAATCTATCGTACGTACCGTTCCGATTTCACACCCTTTGCGAAATTCGATTGGACGAAAGCTACTGAAGACCAACTATTAGCAGCGATTCAAAGTCCGAGCTCCGCCGTTTCCGAGGTGGCTAGACAGCAATTGATATGGCGACGTAGTTTGCTGTCTACAACTGTCCCCGACAGGCTACGAAGAATGCATTTGCAATCCGATCAACCGATTGTCCGTCTTCGTGCGATGGCAACTTTGAATGCGATGCAGCAGTGCACTTCAGCCGATTGGACTGCCGCATGCAAGGATAGCGATCACCGAGTCATTAGGTGGGCAATCGAAACCATGGCAAAACAAAAGCTCCTCCATGGAGAGTTACGCCAAGTTGCGGTTGTTGTTTCGAGATCCGAAGCAGCTATGCAATCGGCCGCATTGGGGCTGCAACTGATTACTGCACTTGTCTTGTGCGACGAGCCAGCGTTTGCCGAGACTGCCGTTCTGTTCTCTCATCATGCAGGTGATCCCTGGATTGACCAAGCCATTGCTTTTTTGCCGAAAAAAGGAATCGACCCAACGATTGAATATTTGTTAGCCAATGTCAACCCTCGCGCGAATGCAATGCTGGATCAATTGATTCCCAAGGCTACTCCAGTTTTAAAACAGCAACTTCGCGAACGGATTGTCCAAGGGGGTCCGGTTCGCCCAGGGTGGCACTATGCTTTAGGACGCCAATTCGCTCTCGATGCTGACAAGTCACACCAGTTAGATGAAGCGAGCCTCGACCGTTTGCTAAGCAACGCTCAGGTCGCCATTCGAGACAACCAAAGCGACTTCAACACTCGCCGTGCGGCGCTTGATCTGGTGGTTTCCATGACCAGCGGCAGCGATTCCAAGCGTGTTAATTTTTTGGTAGGAGTTCTAGAAAATTGTCAGGATAGCAACTTCAGCTTGGCGTTAGTCAAGGGACTTGTTTCGTTTGGGAAACCAGCCAGTACGAAAGTTCTAGAGGGCTGGGAAAACTATTCAGTGCCCACTCGGTCTGGCATTATCGCTGAAAGCATCTCCCGAGAGGAGCATGCAGCAGCATTGCTGGAAAAGGTCGCTTCGGGAGCCATTGGCGTCGACGCTTTTCAATCAGCGCAAATCGAGCAGTTGAGGGCTTGCAAGAGTGTCGAGCTGAGTGGATTGGTTGAAAAGCTCTTTGGTCCGGCGCCTGGTACAGATCGGCTGGCAATTGTGAGCGATTACGCCAGCAAATGGCCGGCATCCTCTGCCAATGTCGCTCGCGGCGAATTGCTTTACAAACAGCATTGCGCTCAGTGCCATCAGGATAGAGTAGACGTGAATGGTATTTTACCGTCGGTAGGGCCCAATCTTCAAGCACTCTCCATTTGGAAAAACGAGGCTTGGTTGTCGGCGATCTTGGATCCGAACCGATCGGTGGAAGCCAAGTATAGAAGGATAAGCATCCTGTCGATCGATGGAGGCACGATTCTTGGACTCAAAGTTCGGGAGAGTGAAGATACGATCGAGATCGTAAACGATCAGGGATCGCTCATCAGCATGACCCGCGCTTCAATCGAAGAGATGCGCGAGTCAGAAAAGTCCCTTATGCCGGAAGGGTTTGAAAAAGTGTTGACGCCGGAGGACATGGCGAGTGTCGTCACGTTTATTCGAAAATCAAGGTAGTCTCTAACTCGGGACCGGAAAAGCCGGAAGGGTTATGAAGGAATTCCCTCAACTGGTGACGGATCATTTCCCCTTTGCGGCACTAGCTTTTTCTTCTTTAAGCTTGTCCAAGAAGGTTAGCATATCGTCCTTGAGTGGATCGGGTGCGGTTTTGATTGCCTTGGTTTGCAGTTCAATTGCCCGATCTAGGTTTCCTGCTAAATAAGCCAAATGAGCAAGAGTATCAAGAATTGGCCCATTGTCTGGTTCCTTTACAACCGCTTCCTCTGCAGCAGCAGTTGCAGCGGCAATGAGCGGCTTCGAAAACTTGTCATCCTGGTTTGCAGCCTCGTAAACTATCCATGCGAGTTCGTTCAAAGTGCTTGCTTCGGTTTCCTTGCTTCCAGCGATTTCCGAAAGTGTTTTGGCTGCTTGGCTATCTCTTTCTCCTGACTTTACAACGATGCCGACCAGGGCTTTAAACTTGGCAATTAGGAGCATTTTCTTTTGCTCTGGCTTGGCTGTCTTGGAGATCGCATCGATTTCCGCAAGGGCAACGTCAACATCGCCGCCCTGCAGCTTGTTCATGGCCGAAGAAGCGTTGACTCGAAACTCTAAGTCATCAATCACGGCAATCGTTTCTTCATCGTCACCCGCTTCCTCCCTGGCCTGGGCAAGTACCTTGAGGGCTGCTTTGATGTTTCCGGATCGCATGGGTCGGCTTACCTTTGCGAACAGCAGTTCGCGCTGTTGCTCTTTTCGATATTGCTTCAAGTAGGCATCTCGATCCCATTTGCCTTCGACAACTTTCTCGAGTGGATCATCCATACTCATTGGGTGCCCGATCCACTCGATCTGCCCAGATTTGCCGACGATGAAACACGTTGGGATGCCATTCTGGCCAGCAGCTTCCATGTAGTCCGTGTTTACGGACTTGTCCGGATCGGTTGTCAAACAGTAGGCGCTGGTTAGCTTGCCATATGTGTTTTCCGTGTCGTCGTTTTCGGCACCTTTCACAGGTTTTTTGAGGAATCGCTCAACTGTTTCGAGGTCCTCATCGCTAACACTGATTAGTTGCACACCTTTTCCTAAGTACTTTTCCTGCATGGCTGCAAGATGCGGCATGCTCGTAACGCAAGGACCACACCAAGTTGCCCAAAACTCGACGACGTAGACTTTGCCAGTTTCGAATTCAGTGACCGGCTTAAACTTGTCATGGCCGTTGCTGACCCAATGTTCGATGTCGAGTTTCGGTGCCTTAGATCCAATTGTTAATTCCTGAGCGTTTGACATTGTATCGCCGTTAAAGATCATCGCCCAAGTCGCCAAACCAAGCGACCATAGTTTCGAATTTTTCAACATGATTCTCTTATCACTTTCGTTGTTAATAGTCGGTCTGCGAGACTTTCTCAACCGTCCCTCAGCAACAACCTTCTGCTGCGAATGAGGGATCAGATGACGCCAATCATGATACCAAAATATTCATTTCCGATCAGTACAGATAATGTCGCAGTACAAGGACCACCATCGTATTCAGCGAAAGTCCACATCGGAATGGCGTGCGACCAATGGCACTCACTTTACCGAAATAATTTTTGGCGGAATGGCACGAGCCATCCGGTTTCGTTGCGATTCATCCAATTCACCGTACGGCTCGCGCCGTTACGCTTTCAAGGTGAGCACCATTGGGCGCACGACACTCGCGCCCACTGGGATTTTTTCTGCAATAAAAAATCCGTATTCCATAGCACCCGAGTCATAGGCGTTTAAGATCGCGTCAAAATGGTCGAGGAATAATACGTGATTGTGACCTAAGACTTTAGCGAGGTATCGGACACCTGTTTTTTCCACGCGTTTGCGGCATATTTCCCATGTCTTTTTGACTTGGTCCGTCCATATTCCTTTTGCAGTTACTTGGAGGCCAGCTTGTTCGAACCATTGCACGTAGTCGGTCTGACTGCCGAGCGACGGACAAAACATACCTTCACAAACTCGCAAGGCTTGCTGGGAGTGGAGGTCGCTCATCGGCAACTCACCCGAGAGCCATGCTAATAGGGCAAAGCAGCCTCCGGGTTTGATCCAGGACGCGGCCTTTTTAAAAAACGCCTGCTTGTTAAATAAGTGTTCGGTGCATTCAATGCTCCAAACGACGTCCGCTGAGTTCTGCGGAAATTCGATTTCCTCGGCGTCTTCGCATCGGAATTGGGGTCTTGGTTGGAGACCCTTAAGTGCGGCGCTTGCCGTTGCCCATTGCCGTTGGACTGGACTGAGCGTAACTCCGGTTACCTGGCACTGCAATTGTTTGGCCAGCCAGATGCTCGACGCGCCCATCCCGCAACCGATGTCATATACAACGGAATTGGGTTGGATCTTTGCAAGTCCGGCAAGTGTCGACGTCAATTGCAATTGCGCGGCGGCTGGAGTCTCATCCGACAGCCAATAGCCGTGATGAATATGGGGACCCCAGAGCAATCTGTAAAAAAGCGTACTAACGTCGTAATGATTTTTGATTACGGACTTTTTAATGTTAGGGCACTCGATCATTATTCAGGCACCACTTGGCTGGAGAATGGTCGCTCTTGATCGTAGCTAAAGCTTGCAAATAGAGAGAGACCAGCCGATGCAGACGTTGCAATGCGTTGCCTACTATGAATGCCCACGATTCGCATGGTCCGGTATCCTTTTTGCGTGTACAATCGGTGTTTATATTTTGAAAAATCCATCCGGACATCGTAACATGTTCCCTCACTTCGAAACTAGCGAACCCCTACTTTTCCGGGCTTGTTGATTTAATTAGCCGCAACGCGTCAGCGTCGGTTCATTCGCCGACAACCGGTGCTAACGCCCATCGGCTAATCGTTATTTTTGTAAATTGCATTAAATTAACAGGCCGGTTAGGGTTAAGGGTTAAGGGTTACCATTACGAGTCAAGGGGCCAGTCCAAGAGGCCGCATGAAATCAAGAGTGCTTGTACCAGAAAGGATGGATGATCCCTCAATCGATCCCGTAGAACATCGACGTGCCCTGAACGGTCTGCGACGGGTCAACAAACTATGTCAAACCGGCAAGTACTTGGCAAAGGAAATTTTAGCAGTTGCCAAAAAAAACGACCGCAATTCCCTCACCGTTTTGGACCTTGGATGCGGTAGTGGCGACGTAGCTACAGATGTGGGAAGGCGGCTTGCTAGCGAGATACAGTGCAAGGTATACGGGTGGGATATTAGTAAAACTGCGGTCGACTTTGCGAACCAGGCCTGGTCGAACTCTCTTGACCGATTGCCAGCTTCAAGACGGTCATCCGTTGAAATGCATTTCCAACAAGTCGATGTCTTTCAGCAGACGGAACTCAAGTTTGATGTCGTTTACTGTTGTTTGTTTCTACATCATTTTACCGAACGTCAAGCGGTTCAGGTACTGGAACGCATGAAAGGAGTCGCGTCACTGTCGGTGTTGGTGGATGATCTAGTGAGGTCACGTTTAGGATACACGCTAGCTCAGATCGGTTGCCAATTGCTTTCTCGTTCCCCCGTGGTGCATTTCGATGGCCCCCAATCGGTTCGTGCAGCATTCACCGAGACGGAGGCGTGCGAATTGGCAGCTCAAGCCGGCTTGAAACCGTGCACGACGCGCCGGCATTGGCCGGAGCGGTATCTGCTGCGATGGGACGCGTAATATGATCGCAATCAAGGAATCACTACGTGCATCCACCAAGGCGTCCCCATCCACGATTTCAACGCAAGAACTGCAGGAAAGACAGTGGGATGTGGTCATCATTGGCGCTGGAGTTGCTGGCGCAGCAGCCGCTATTCTCGCCGCCAAGCAAGGCCTCAAAACGCTACTAGTCGAATCGAAGACTTTTCCGCGAGAAAAGGTTTGCGGCGGTTGCCTTAACTTGCGTTCTCAAGCCTCGCTCGCTGGGCTTGGTGTTTCGCAGACC
>JAYVPE010000216.1:0-7197 GCA_043757575.1 Pirellula sp. | reverse complement strand
GTTCGTGGCGATCCACACGGGAACCGCAGCCCTTTTTGCTATCGTTCAAATGCAAAGCGCGAATCGCACCCAGCACATTTTGTTTTTTTGCATCTTTGTCCCAAGACTGGAACCCATCTGCGGTCGAAAAGTCGTAGCCAGCGGCGTGTGCATGGCAGGTGTCCAAGCATACTCCAACTTGCAATGCATCGCCGGTTCGCTCCAATAGCCAACCTAGCTGTTCCATATTCCAACCAAGATTCGACCCCTGGCCGGCGGTGTTCTCCAGCAGCAGCCATGCAGACTTGGGAGCAACTCGGCCGTGGATTTCCCGGATGGCATTAGCGATGCGTTCCAGTCCAGCTTCAGGGGTCGATTCAACGAATGACCCCGGATGCATAACGACTCCGTCGAGACCTAAAAGTTCTGCTCGTTGCCATTCGATCACCATCGAATCTATCGATTTCTGCCACAGCTCCTCCTTCGGCGAAGCTAGGTTGATCAAATAAGAAGCGTGTGCGAGAGGCCGAGTAACTCCCGTGCGTGTCAGGGCTTCTTTGAAAAGCGAGCAATCGCTCTCGGTAATCGGTTTCGCCGCCCACTGGTTATTGTTCTTGGTAAACAACTGAACCACGTCCATTGAATACTGCGCGGCGGATTCGACCGCTTTGTAATACCCACCAGCGATGCTCATATGAGCGCCTAACTTAACCATGTTGTCCCTGCTTCTCCCAGATTGCCCAGATTGCGGATTAACCCAATTGCGGTCGCTTGTAAATTCTCATCTTGCGTGCATCGCCTAGGAACACGTAATCTTCAATTGGGTTAGAGAACCAAACAGAGCGTGTCGTGTCCCTGGCCCATGAGTATAGTGAACGCTCAAGAATCGAATGATCAGGATGAACGATTCCATGACAATTGAACAGGTCCAACCGACTAAAACAGATGCGTTTTGCTATGTTGCAACGGTTGCAACATTTTTGTTCGCCGCAGCACTACCCGTTGGGGCAACAGGTTGCCGAGGAACGGCGCCTGCCTTTTCGCAGGCTTTCAGCGGCCTAAGCGCTCCAGCGCGCGTACCGCCGCCCGCACAAGGCAGTTTTCAAGTGCCTGGCTCCTACTCTGGCGGTGTTGGATCGTCATCGAATCCAACAGGCAAAGGCCTAGGAGGGTCCAGCTTTGACAACGGTAGCAAGTCGAGTCAAAACACATTGCCTACGTCGAACC
Source organism: Pirellula sp. (assembly GCA_043757575.1). Lineage (GTDB taxonomy): Bacteria > Planctomycetota > Planctomycetia > Pirellulales > Pirellulaceae > JBKCUI01. The sequence goes on along the minus strand of JAYVPE010000216.1, from coordinate 5,991 downwards.
TGATCGACAAATTCTCGAGCGCCCAATCTCAGCTTCTTAGCGCAAGCAACAACGCTCGCAATTCAGTAAACCGAGCTGCGGACGGAATCAATTCATCGGTTGAGCAAGCCAGCGCTCGTGTTGATCGATTGGGTCAAGGGGTCGTGCAAGCCAGCGCGATCCTCTCCGAAGCTGCAAAAACGCCCATTGTCAGTGCTGCCGCCGAGCGAGCCAACATGAACTATTCCGGCAGCGAACAACCACCCATCGTCGATAGCATTTCAGGCCGTATCGGAGATAGCGATTCGAATGAAAGTGCAATCTGGAGAACACCCGTCCGTCGATAGTGACTGATCGCTCCGCGATCGTGTTGACATCGATTCAACGACCGCAGTGCTGAGTGGTCGTCGATTATCAATGCACATGCAATTGCCTCAATCTTGAAAGACCGTCAAGCAACGATCGGCGTTTTCCGCTCGGAGCGATTAAGCCGGCATTTGGGTAAATATGCTCATTGCGGTCGGAAAACTGATTCCAAAAGATGCCGTGCACATTGCTCTTTGAAAGCAACATTTGGATGACTTCAAGACCGTTCACTGGCATGCGGTCGCGGTTGCTGCTAGGAACGTTTGCGTTCGTAAGGTTCAATGTAATTTTTTCCGTTGTTGGCAGTTCGATTGAACCGCTGTCGGACATCTGTGACTGATCCCACCAAGCATAGTTTGGGTAACTCCAATTCGAAACGACGTTGGATTTCGAAATTGCCGTGGAGTCGTGTTGTAGGTTGCAGGGTGCAGAGATATGCGTCAAAAGTGGAAGTCCTAAAATATTCCAGTGGTCGATCAAGTCGGAAATGTCAATCAAGTCTCTTGGCATGGATCCCCCGGGCCAGTAATTAAAATTCAGTTCGAGTCCCAAGCCTGAAAGTCCAAGGTCCGCCCGGATAATTGCGTCAGCAAAATGCAATGGGCTGATCCCATCTGGCTTCTGCCCGAGGTATTCCGCCCAGGGGGCATCGATTGTCAATACGACTGGCGTCTTGGGATCGCATCTACGAACTGCCTGTATGACGCCGACGGCTAAATGCAGAACTTGCTCGTCCGTGATGCCAAGTGTGTTGGGAGCGTTGAGTCCGGCCGCTGCCGACCACAAATGCACTTGACCTCGGTATCGCTCCACCATCAACGTGGCATGCTTGCATGCCGCATCGTACATAGATTGAAAGTCGCTGAGCAAGTAAAGCCATTTTGGAACAGCGTGCGATTGTAGGTTAAGGAGCGGACCGCCAAAGATGCGAAGCGAATTGCGACGCGCCCATTCAAGCTGAGCGTCGATCAGCGAAAGAGCGGCGGTCTTTGACTCGGTCTCAAGTTGTCCCATTTCCATGGAGATGTTGATCGTATTGATTGCCGGAAGGATGGCTTCTACATCTTGCTCCCAGGCTTGAGTAGGTGTCAGCTTGATGCCCAGGAGTGTGCTAAGTTGTTTTTCGGACTGATGCCGTGCTTGCAAGGACTGAGAGACGAAAGCTCGCGACAGCGGCTTGGACGCACTCACCGCAAGATCGATGGCCGTCTGTGCCAGCATCATACAACGTTTAGCATCGTCCGCAGACAATATCGCTTGGACAAAAGCCAACACCGATCGATCCATCATTGACGCGAACGCTTCCGGTAGCTTTAGCCCAAGTCGTTGCCAATCGATTCCGCGTCCGCGAACTCGGTGGATCGTTCCTCTCGCAAGTTCGAGGTGCAACACATAAGGGGTTTCTTGGCATCGAAGCGACGCCGTCGAAAGCATAATGGGGCCATACTCTTCGGTTGGCCAAACAATCGATAACTTACCCGATTCATTGACCGCTCGATCGATGATCAGGCAGTCATTTTCAATCCGATTTTTGCTGGCCCAGGGTATTCCTTCGATGCCAGATACAAACGCTGTACCCCATATCTGCGCGTCGTAGCTTGCAGCATTTGGAACTCGAAATCGAAGTTGACCCATGCATGACTCGAAAAGGGGAATTCGGAGACGGATTCGGAAAATAGGGGTAGTTGTGGGATGGCAGTGTACTCGATGCCGAGTAGATCAGCAATTTGGCATATACCGAGGGCGCCAGAATCAACCAACGTTGCAAGCAATCTTAAATCTGCATTCGCGATTGTCGCCATGCGTGCCACCCAATTTACAGCCTTAGTCCGCTCCGGTTCCCCCTTCCTTGATGACGAAGCGAGCCTGCAGCTTTGCAATCTCTCTGGCTAAACCCGCCTGTTCAACGCTCCGCAAAACATCGGCGAAGTTTTTGTACGCGTCGGGGGCTTCGTCGACTGGATAGAATCGCGAATTGCTTAAGACCCCCGCGTCCGCCAGGGATTTTTGAACTTGAGCTGAATCCAGCTTCTTCTTGGCTTCCGTTCGGCTCATGCAACGCCCCGCGCCGTGATTGACACTGTATGCCGTTCGCGATGCACCTGGCAACGCAACCAGTACGGACGAGCCGTCGCGTGGGTTGCCCGGTAACAAAATAGGATGTCCGGATTCTGCAAACGGAGTTCCTTGCAGTGTCGGGTGTCCGCCTGGCAACGCCCGCGTAGCACCTTTGCGATGCACCCAAAACTTTTCGCCGTCGATTTCTTCTTGGTTGGCAATGTTGTGACTTATAAAGTAGACCAGTTCTCCTCGGGCGCCAGGTAAGACCTTTTGAAAGGCTTGCAAAACGATCGAGTTGATCAACAAATGATTCACAGTGGCAAAGTTCGCACCTAAAGACATGTCCATCAGATACTCATTTGCCTCAGGGGTGCCATATTCCGCATAGACCAGTTGTGCGTCGCCGTTGGGATACGCTAGGCCCTTCTTCTTGAAAGCGGTCTTGAGTCGATAGAATTGGTTCGATGCTAAGGCATGACCAAGTCCTCGAGAGCCGCAATGCGAGAGGAAGCCAACGCATCCGTCTCTCAATCCGAAAACGTCCGCTGTCTTCTTGGCTGGTTCCGAATCAGCTACACGTACAATTTCGCACTCGCCGAAATGATTGCCTCCACCGTATGAGCCAAGCTGGCGGCACTTGGACTGAAAATCAAGAACTACCTTTTCGCGGATCAGCTTCTCCATGCGGATTGCAAGGGAGTCTTGGTCATCGTTGGCAACCGAATGTCGAGCCGTCTCGCAACGTTCTAACCAAGACTGCGGTATTCCGAAGTGTTTAACAACTTTTTTGCAGCCTCCGTAGACAGTTGCGTCCCATCCTGAATCTTCGTTTACACCTTGATCCCGAGCCGGCTTTCGGCCATTGGATAGACGCGATTCGATTTCTCGAATCAGCAGTCTACGAACGCGAGGGTCCACGATAGCCTCCTCGGGCACATCCGTTTGTAACAGGCTCATCGAACACTTGATGTCTACTCCCACAGGGCTCGGGTAGATGTGGGTTGGTGAAATGAGCACGCTACCGATAGGCACGCCATAGCCCCAATGGGCATCTGGGTTTAATACAAACCGGCTAACGCCAGGGGAACGCGCAGCGGCCATCGCTTGATAGATGCAACCATCGCCAAATGATCCGCGAATCGCTTCATTGCCGATGACTTCGATTGGGGCGAGTTCAGGGCCCAGATCGATTTGTCCGGACGCTTCACCTGTGATCAAAATGTTGGGTGAGGAGGGCGAGAATTGTTTCAAAATATTTACCATCATTGATTTTCAACTTGCGCTGCCACAATCGGAATAGTCTTTGGGCGAACACGGAATGTAAGACTTGGTGTTTTGCGTCGATGAATACTTTGGGCAACAACAGCTCTCAGGGCATTACTACGAAAAAGCATTTTGCTTTCAATGGTGGCTGCTTGTTCCCACGTGGTTGGTTCGAGAGTCTCCAGCATAACAAGCAAGTTGGAAGTGTTGGGTGCAGGTAAAACTTCGGAAATCGTGACAGCTTCAAATCCCTCTAGCGTGTCGTTGATCTCATACTCAAGTGCCCAACGGATTTGGCTACAGAACTGAAGAGCTTTTCGGTCAAGTGATGTTCTTTTATGCTTCATGCCCGCAAGACACTTCGACAATCGACTTGGTTCACCTTGAAATCATAGGTCGGGTCATCAGTCCGGCCAACGTCCGGTGGTCTGGCATTTGCCTACAACTTTTTTGCCAGCAACATGAATTTTACACACCCCGGTTTGGCAGAAAGATGTGAGGCAAAAAATGAAAACAGTTGGTATGCTAAAGCGACACAAACCCCAGAGGAATTGAAGACGATGAATATGGTATCCGGCGAATTCGAAGTCAAAATTGTCCCCGTCGATTCGGGGGACTCGCAAATAGGGATGATGCTGTTGGATAAAAATTATCGTGGTGAGCTGAACGCGACGGGAAAAGGCCGCATGCTGACGGGGATGACGAATATTAAAAACTCAGCTGCCTATGTCGCCATTGAGCGTATCGAAGGCGAGTTAAACGGTAAACGCGGTACTTTCTTGATCCAGCATTCAGGGACGATGACTAAGGACAAGCAAACATTGACTATTCGCGTGGTTCCCGATTCCGGCACCGGTGAACTTGAAGGACTAGATGGGACAATGGAAATCCGAGTCGTCGAGCGAAAACATTTTTACGATTTTCGATATTCATTGCCCGCCGGTGTTTGAAGGAGAAGGATTTTACCGGAGCGGACCTCTGAGGAACGAAGGGCGTGTGAGTCGCTAGAAATCGTTGCCACAATTCACATGCACTTCGCTATTATCGCTCTGGGAGGCTGTGATTTTTTGAAACGTGGGCGAGTTGCACCGAAACTCGAATCTTTTTAGTTCCTCGGTCTTCAATTTCATCAGTCAGTAGCGCGAGTCGCGGAGCGACTCGCCCACAAAAAATCACAGCCTTTGGGCACGCCACACTGCCTTAGGCTTGCTAGCGATGAGCAAAGCGGAACGACCTCTGTACCAGCCGGGTTTAGAGACCAGCCGGGTTTAGAGGAACTTTCCCAAACGAGCGCACAGGTCAGCTGTGCGGCAGCTGTAGCCCCATTCGTTGTCGTACCAGGACACCACCTTTACCAGCTTGCCTTTATCCCCAAGTACTTGAGTAAAGTCGGCAGCAAAAATGCTGCTGTGCGGATCGTCGATGATGTCGCTGGACACGATCGGATCTTCGGTGTAACAGAGAATTCCCTTGAGAGGTCCTTCGGCGGCAAGTTTCATTGCCGCGTTGATCTCAGCCACGGTTGTTTCTTTCTTGAGATTGACAGTCAAGTCGACGACAGATCCAGTTGCAACGGGTACGCGCATCGCAATACCGGTCAATTTCCCTTTGAGTTCCGGAATGACCAAGCCAACCGCGGAGGCGGCGCCTGTGGTGGTTGGAATAATATTCAATGCCGCAGCCCGTGCACGGTACGGATCCGCATGTGGCAAATCCTGTACTTTCTGGTCATTGGTGTAAGCATGCACGGTAGTCATCAATCCCGACTCGATACCGAACGTATCGTTGAGAACTTTGGCAATCGGAGCCAAACAGTTGGTCGTGCAAGAAGCATTCGAGACGCATTTTAGGTCCGCGGTGAGTTTGTTGTCGTTGACACCCAGAACGCAAGTAAGGTCCGCGCCATCTTTGGCCGGTGCGCTGAGCACGACTTTCTTGGCACCGGCTGTTAAATGCGAATCATAGCCAGGCTTTCCGTCCTTTGCTCTACCGGTGAAGAATCCGGTGCTTTCGATGACGATGTCGACCTTAAGGTCAGCCCAAGGCAACTTCGATGGATCTTTTTCGGCAAGAGCATGGATCTTCTTGCCGTTAACAATCAAGTACTTGTCATCGTAGCTAACGGTGCCATCGTACCGACCATGAATGCTATCGTATTTCAGTAAGGTCGCCAACATGGCGTTATCGGTCAAATCATTTACCGCTACAACTTCGAACTCGCTGGAACGGCTCATTAAGTTGCGGAACGTCAATCGTCCGATACGACCAAACCCGTTAATTGCGATTCGAATTGTCACCGCTAGTGTTCTCCGCCAAAAGTAA
>JAYVPE010000215.1:0-7200 GCA_043757575.1 Pirellula sp. | reverse complement strand
CGCAATGACTTCACAGCGAGCATAGGAATCGGAAAGAGAGCGTTTCATGCCTATCGGTATCCCTGCGAGCGAGTGCGATCGGCAATATGGATTGAGCGAGGGGAGATTATAGCGCGAAGAAGCAGGACAAGTTTCTGTTTTTTAGAGACTTCGATGGGACGTTCCCAAACATTAAAATTGGACCGTTCAATATTGTTTAAAATTGTCAAACCGCCGCGCGCGAATAACTGGATGTCACGAGCCAACCAGCGAGGAGTCCGTTGAACCAATGGTAGCCCTCTGAGTAAATAACTTCGAGCCGAATCGACCCAATCCTTCAATGCGAACTGAAGATTGTCTGTCACTCGGGCCGCCAAGATTTCTGATTCTGAGATTTGAAATCGATCCCAAATTTCCTGCGGCAAATAGATTCGACCTCGTAAGGCGTCTTGTCGTATATCTTGACAAAAATTTGCGAGTTGCAATCCAGTGCAAATTTGATCACTGAGTTGCATCGCATACGGCTCCCCGACTTGCGCTAGTTGCAGAAGCATGCGACCGACGGGATTTGCGCTTCCTGAGCAGTATTGGATAATTTCTTGCTGGGAACTGTACCGGATTACGCTTTGATCTTGAACGAACGCGTCCAGCAGATGCTCGAAAGGCTCAATCGACATTCGGTGCATTCGGATTGTTCCCTTAAGGGCGATGAAAACCGGATGCTTTGCAATACCGGAAAAGCAAGCCCGCAACTCCATTCGCCACCAGTCTAAAAGTCGGAGCGAATCGGCTGCATCCCCGATTTCGTCAGCCAAATCATCCGACCATCTGCAATATGCGTAAAGGTTGATAAAATCTTGGCGGATCGACGCTGGCACTAGAAAACTTGCAATGGAAAAATTTTCGTAGTGTCGTTCAGCGAGGGTTTTACAGTACTTATTAGCTTGGCAAACCTCCATAGGCGTAGCGGACGAGCTCGGTCCGAATCGCTTCAAGTCCTCAATAACGATGTTTTTACCCGCTCGGGTGGAATGGTGGGGGTTGGAAATGGCTTCGCTTGAGGATGACATGCCGCTATGATAACGTGTAATTCATCAATCTTTCTCTACATCAATGTCCCATGAAAATAATTCTTGCCGCCCCTCGAGGCTTTTGTGCTGGGGTCAACATGGCCGTTCAAAGCCTAGACTTAGCGCTCAAGCACTTTGGTGCCCCTATTTACGTCTACCATGAGATCGTGCACAACCAGCACGTGGTTCAAACGTTTGAAGGCAAAGGTGCGGTTTTCGTTAACTTCCTTGAAGAAATTCCGAGCGATTCGACCGTCCTTTTTTCCGCACATGGAGTTTCGCCGGAAATTCGCCGCATAGCAAAGGAGCGTCGACTCAATGCCATCGATGCGACATGTCCTCTCGTTACGAAAGTCCACTTAGAAGCAATCAAATTTGCGAAAGAACACTACACCATCGTCTTGATTGGTCACGAGGGGCATGATGAAGTGATAGGAACGATGGGTGAGGCACCGGAGGCAATTGTGCTAGTCGAAGATACGGAGGATGTCGAAGCACTTCAGTTTACATCCGAAACCAAACTCGCGTTCTTAACACAGACAACATTGAGCGTTGACGACGCGACTCGAATTATCCAGAGACTCAAAGAGCGTTTTCCTTGGATCGTCGGTCCGCCCAAGGAGGATATATGCTATGCAACTCAGAACCGGCAAGAAGCAGTTAAAGTTCTTTGTCAACGAGCAGATGTGGTTATTGTTCTTGGCAGTCAAAATAGCAGCAATTCGCAACGACTGCGCGAGCTCGCACAAGAGTTTGATCGTCCTGCTTACCTAGCCGATGGTCCGCAAGATCTCAAGGAGGAATACTTTCACGGAGTAGAAACTGTATTGATCACCGCAGGAGCGAGTGCCCCTGAACTTGTTGTTCAAAATACAATTCAGTGGCTCAAGGATCGATTCAACGCCACGGTCGAAGAGAAAGAAGTGCGAAAAGAAGAAGTGTACTTTCCATTACCTCGCGTGCTGCGAACACTCACCATCAAGCCATGATCGAGTCCGAAGATTCGCGGGAAAGCAAGAACGACCAGCTCGCCAAAGTCGCTGACGCAATGGCTGCTGCGCAACCTCTCCTAGCGACCTCGATTTGCTTGAAATGTGTGAGCCATAGAACGGTCGTTTCGGGAAGAGGCTCGGTGTTTATGCTCTGCCAATCAAACAAAACTCCTGCCAACTGGCCAAAATATCCGGCTCAGCCATTGAAGCAGTGCGGATATTTTCAAGCATGAACGGGCTGGCTGGCTATCCTGTCTATTGCAAGGCGTAATTCCGGATCACTCTCGCCAAAAAACGGATTCGCCGTTCGCTTGGTAACGGACCGCAAGATGGGGCGTTTCGATCGGTATCTGTTTTTGAAATAACGATTCGACCGCAGCGATTACCATACCTGAAGTGAGCAAGGTGCGTTCAATGGGATAAGGAATTCGCCCGGTCAAGACAACGTCTTCGATATGGCGAGCCAGTGGATTAAAAAAGTCAGCAGTTGTCGAACCGTGCGTAGGCATCGGTAAGTACATTTGACAGGACACAATACTACCCGTGTCGGACCGCATTCCCGCGTAATTAAAATCGCGAATGGGACACAAAAACATGCAAGTGCGAAAGCCGTCGTTGTGCTCGATAAAATAAGCAGTAACAGCGTCGTTCATTACTTGCTTTGCCCACTCATAGGTTACAGGTGCTGTTGGGTATCCACCTTCGACGGGTAAATTGTGGCTTCGTGTCAACGCGGCAACGAACAGTCGCTGGGTATCGCTCCGATCTGAACGTTCCATTTCCTGCCAAACTCGGTCCCCATTGACAGCCAGGACACGATTTACCCCGGATTCGCCACCGCGTCGTCTTTCGGACATGCACTGAGCTGTTTCTAGACCATGCAGATCGTAGCTGTCGATTTTTCCGTAACACACACAGACGCTTTCCTTGAGTGGAGTTCCCATCGCGATCTCCGTCGCTGGCATGCGCCAGGTAACTGGAAGCGATGAACCCGCCAAAAATGGAAACTTCAATCGAACGGAATCGTCTACCATCTCCTTGCATTCCGACCATACCGTTGACAGATGTTTGTCGTTGAACACCGGTACGCTCCGTCCAGAATCCTCGAAGACCTTAACAACCTTTTTGAACCACTCATAGCGCGGGTATCGCTTTTGCCCTCTATCGTTTACCGGATAATCGCCATGTTCTCCGATAATGACGACTCCATCCACTGCAAGCTTCGAGGTCCCCAACGTCAATGCTTCCTCTACCGTTCCAAAGGCTTTCAAGCGATACTTTTCTATGCGCTGTTTACCTAAATCCGGTTCGTCGAACTGATCAATGTATACCGAAGCAATGTCGAATCGCGGTGCTTGCCATTGTCCTGCAAACGTGTAACCCATCGCATGTCGATCTAGAAAATGCTGGGCATGCGAATGCTGATACACTTTTGTACCAAGGAAGGCGATCCGCTTGCGCTGCCATGGCGATGCTTGACTCGTTGGGAATTGGGTAGCGGCGAAACCCATCCCTGTCATGAAAGCAAAATTGCGTCGGTTGAGTTGCATTAAATTCCTACTATCAATTTGAAGGGAAAAAGTCAAAGCAATTAACTAAGTAAATCAACTGCCTCCTGATAACCAGCAGCTTGCTTGCCGTATTCGCTAGCGGTAACACGGGCTAGCGAGATTGCGAAGTCCCAACGATGCTCAGGCGACGCGGCATCAAACTCTTCACGAACCGTTCGGTAGTATTTCTCGGCGTGTAAAGCTCCGTCTTCGCTTACGGCGTACTTGAGCATGCAATCAAATGCAATTTTCGGATCGTGACCCAACTGCCCATATCGTGCAAGAACCGCAGCGGATTGAGACTGAAGGTTATTTCTGATCGCTTCATCAAACTGGACCAACAACGCGATCGGATCGCTTTCCTTGATTCGTTCCAAGGTGTAACTCACGGGCAACGCATCCCAATGCAGAAAATCGCCTCCGCGCGCAACGCGATCATAAGCCACTTGATAAGCTCCGAGGATCAAGCAAGCAACGCGGTTCTTGGCATCCGCATGCTTTGCAAGATTCCGCCATGCGTTCGCCGAGTCCGTCGCATGGACACCGATGGAGTCTCCATGCACGCTTCCGATGGGTTTGCCGAGTTGCTCTTCGCGTGGCGTCCGACCGCGATCTCGCAACACCAATTGATTTGCTCCGAGCGTGATCGCTCGACCGATTGCATCGCCATCGATCCCCTCAGCAATCGCTTCCGCTGTCGCTTCCGCTGCGTTGCTAGCTGACGACTTGAAGATCGTTTCTGAAAAGTTCCGAACCCATTGACTGTCGACTTTTTTGATCGACTTAGACTCGCGTTCAAGGTGAAATTGGTCAACCAAACGCGGAAGCAATGTCGAGGGCGATTCGTTATCCGGACCGTGCGACATTTTGCCTGCTTTGACACAGTACCGAATGGATTGACGAAGCATCGTATGGGCATGTTCCATTCCGACGATCTCCAAGATGTCCCATGCTCGATAAGGCAAAGCAACACGGTGAACTTCGGTTTCGTCCTCAACGCACAGCAAAGCATTGTTTAATGCGATTGCGGCCGAATCCGAACCTTGAACCAATGAAGCAAAGATCCATTCCGCTTTCGCAGCGTCGCGATTACGGACAGCTTCTCGCAACGAGTCCGAACCGACACTCGCTTGATTTAGTGATTCCGGAAGATGCTCGATTTGAATCTTTTTTAGGACTTCCTTTTCCCGACCGCCAAAATCCTTAATTCGATTCGTATTGCGGTAGAGTACTTTCAAAACGGGGAGCGGCTGGAGATTTGTTGGAAGCTCCGACGACATCCGATAAGCTGGTGCCAAGGCCATCATGGTATGGAATCCGATGTAGTCTTCGCCCCCAAAAGTGCGAGCGTTCGCTAAAGCAGCAGCAGACACCAAGGATTTCAGCGGCAGCCCGCCGTGCAAACGTTCGACCAATACTCGCAGAAGCTTGGATGGCTCTGTCTCTTGCAAAAGTGCAACCAGCGGTTCGAGTTTTCCAAAATGAAGTGGAGTTTCCGAAATTTCAGGTGGGCTGGCAAATCCCATTTCTTCGATCAAGGTCGCCCCAACACTTGCCGCCAACATGCCGTACCCCACATCGCCAATGAATTGTCGTCGTGATTTTTGACGCATCGCTGATCTCCTTCGCCTTGGAACTCAAACTTAAAGCAGACGTCTAGTTTAGCGAATCCACGTTGATTACGTCGGAAAAACGTGCACATTTTGTAAGAGGCTATCCCCGTTTTCACTTGTTTTCCGATATTGGCGGACACTATTTTGAATGGATGCGGCGAAGGCGACGTTTCTCGGCGTGAACTTCGAGAAGTTTCTTCTGGGTTGTTTAGAAACTTGTTAATATTATTAGGCATCGAACCATAATCGAGCACACTTGAAATTTGCATTGCCATCTTCTTATCGCACAGGATGATTGATAAATGTCTGAATCTGACACCACACCTAAACCGGATCCGGCGGCTAGAAAAGAAGAGTTGCGTCTAGCCATGAAGGCCTTTCGAAAACGACTGAAGCTGACAAAACTTGACGACGAATCGCGTATCGGGCACGGTCCGATGTCGGGTGGTGGCAAGTCAGGCGTTGTAGCGATCACACCCCCAACCCAATTCGCAAAAGATGTTTGGGAAGAATTAGTTGAACAAGGTAAGCTGAAGCGAGCCGGTCGAGGGATTTACGAATTGGTAGATCTGTAATGGCAAATGATTCGGAGGCCGCTTCAAGCCTGATCCACTCCAAAACTGCGTGGCTGGTCGTTGCGATGCTGGTGCCCGTTGCACTTCTCAATTATCTAGACCGACAGATGTTGGCGGCGATGAAGTCGTCGATGATGGCCGACATTCCGGACATCGCGACCAATGCCAATTGGGGATGGGTGCTCGGTAGCTTCAAATTTGTGTATGCTGGATTAAGTCCCGTTGGTGGTTACATAGCGGATCGAACGAGCCGTCGACATGTGATAGCCGGCAGTCTGTTCATATGGTCCGCCGTTACTCTTGCCACTGCCTACGTCACGACCTTTCCACAACTGATTGTTGCTAGATCGGTAATGGGGGTGAGCGAAGCGTTCTACATTCCAGCGGCACTCTCAATGATCTCGGAATTCCATTCGAGCCAGACCCGATCGCGTGCAGTCGGCTTCCACCAAATGGGGATCTACTTAGGACTTATCTTGGGTGGTTTCTCTGGCTATGTAGCTGAGGAGCCGTCATTAGGATGGCGTTGGGCATTCGGTTTTTGCGGGCTCCTTGGAGTCGCATATGCGTTCCCATTGTTTGCTCTCCTTCGCAATCCAAAACGTCCAAACCAAAAGACGGTGCAACTGTCGCCATTGGCATCTGGAATCGAATTGCTTACCAATCGGAACTTTTTACTGTTAGTTCTGTATTTCACACTGCCGGCAATGGCCGGTTGGGTAGTGAAGGATTGGATGCCCGATATTTTGAAAGTACAATTCGGACTTGGACAAGGCACAGCCGGAATGTTGGCGGTGATGTCGGTGCAAATAGCGTCGTTGATTGGAGTAGGTGTTGGCGGTTGGTTGGCTGACCGATGGATGCGACATACTTCGCGAGGTCGTATTTTTGTAAGTGCGGTTGGCATGAGCTTTTTTCTACTGGCACTTTTCGGTTTTGGGAACGCTGGCACACTCGTCGTTGCGATTGGGTTTCTAATCCTGTTTGGACTTGGCTGGGGCTTTTTTGACTGCAATAACATGCCGATCCTTTGCCAGATTGTGCGTCCTGAATTGCGAGCCACGGGCTACGGCATCATGAACATGGTCAGCATAGGCTGTGGAGGAATTGCCGATTGGCGCTTCGGTGCTTTGCGCGATTTGAATGTCCCATTGAATATGATTTTCGGTGTTTTTGCAGGTACAGCTTTTTTATCTATAATCATTGTCATGCTCATTCAACCTAATGAAAAAACCGCATAATTGAGGCGCAGACCCCTAGACCGAATCAAACGAATCAGATTCTAAAACGTCAACGGAGATGCTTCCGAGTGCAACTTTTTGCTGTCAGCCATCGATACCACTTTGGACGATACGCGGCGCATCATGATGGAGAACTCCGTGGCCTTCGAGACCATGGCCACAACGATTGAAGGCGATCGA
>JAYVPE010000214.1:0-7205 GCA_043757575.1 Pirellula sp. | reverse complement strand
AAAGATGGCGATCGTCCAAGCTCGGCCACAAATGCCGTAAGATGTTTTCGACAAAACTGGTGGAGGGTGCTAGTAGTGTCGCCGACGAAGTCGACTTGATCGCAGAGACCAACGCCCCAAAGAATAGAACTTGCGCAAAAAAAGGCATATGGTTCAAGATCAATGTCGGCAACACTTTTTGTCTATCAACCTTAAGGAGTTCAGCGGCGTTTTCCGGCATAATAATCAATGACGCCACGACAATGAACATCGGAACGAACGCAAAAGCCAAATAGCAAAGCCCACCGATCACGGCACCTTTGCGGGCCGTTGGGGCATCTTTGGCCGACATAACCCGCTGGAAAACGTCCTGTTGCGGAATGGATCCGATCATCATCGTGATCGCAAAACCTATAAAAAACAGCCAGCCTTTGACCGTGGGTTCAGGCAAAATCGTAAACAAGTCTCGCTCGCTAGCCAAAGCGAAAACCTTGCTGGCACCGCCCGCTTGCCCCGCCGACACCCAAGCGATGTAAGACAGGCCAATGACCAAGACAATCATTTGAATGAAGTCTGTATAGACCACCGCCAGCATTCCACCCATGATCACGTAAATGAGTACCAAACCAGTTCCGATCACCATTCCCACCGGAGCGCTAATGGCCCCGCCCGATAGAATCGAGAACACCAACCCGAGGGCCGTAATTTGTGCTGCCACCCAGCCTAAGTAGCTCAAGATGATCAACGTCGAACAGAGAATCTCGACCAAAATTCCGTACCGATTTCGAAAATAGTCCCCGATTGTCAAAAGTTTCATCTTATACAATCTCGGTGCAAAGAAGAGACCGACCAAGACCAAACACATCGATGCACCGAAAGGATCTTCGACAACGGCTTTGAGCCCACCGTTGACGAAAGTAGCTGGAATACCTAGCACCGTCTCTGCGCCAAACCAAGTCGCAAAACTAGTGGTAATTACCATAATCAGCGGCAGGCGGTGGCCAGCGACTGCAAAGTCGGACGTGTTCTTGATCTTGGAACCTGCCCAAGCTCCAATCGCTAATGTACCGAGCAGGTAAAAGATGACCAGAACGAGGAGTGCAGTGTTCATTCAACTTGATTCCAGAAAGATTCCAATGTCTTTTGAGTAAAATTGCAGTTGAATGGCGTTGGGCAAACGCTTGCGGCTCAGGTTGGTCACCCATCGCCCGATCGGGCGATGGGTAGGCAAATGCTTCTTGATTAACCGCGTTCGCTCAAAAAATGGAGTGGAATTAGCGTTCCGTCCTTGTCGCGGCAGTCCATTTCCAAATGCTCTGGGAAGAGCGTATCGCTTCCCAGGATTTGGACACTAACTCCTGCGGATTCTTCTAACTGGATCATCTCACGACGTTTGCGATTATTCAGGTAACCCGCGACTTTTTCGTTGACGCGCACGACGACTTTGGCAGCGTTAGGCATTTGGCAAGCCATCATCAGTAATCGTTCGACCTCGATCGACATACTTTCTGCCGTTTTGACTAAACTACGGCCACGACAGCATGGGCAATCCTCGTAAACGCTTCGCTTGAAACTGGGCCGAATGCGTTGGCGAGTCATTTCGATCAGTCCGAAAGGGCTCGTCCGCAAGATTTTGGTCCGAGCACGGTCGCGATCCATGGCATCGCGTAGCGTTTTTTCAACCTTTCGCCGATGGGAGTCTTTGCGCATATCGATGAAGTCATTTACGATGACGCCGCCCAGGTCTCGCAGTCGCAACTGCCTGGCAATTTCTCTGGCTGCGGTCATGTTGAGGTGGAACGCATTGTCTTCCGCGTTCTTGTCGCCGCCACGAAAATTACCGCTGTTGACGTCGATCGCAACCAACGCTTCCGTTTGATCAATGACGATTGAACCACCGCCTTTCAGTGGAACCACTCGTTGATGGATTCGACCGATTTCCTGTTCGAGTTTGTACTTGTAAAAGAGCGGCTCGCGTCCTTCGTACATGTGCAAACGGTCCGCGACTCGCGGCATGACCAGTTCCACAAACTCCTTAGCACGTAGAAAGGCGTCGGGATGGTCGATGATCACCGAATCGATATCTTCTGTGAAAGTATCGCGGATCGTTCGAATGAGAATGTCGCTTTCTTCATAGACGTCGCAGGGTGCTGGCGTCGTCTGAACGCGTTTGACAATAACTTTCCAAAGCCGCAGCAAATATGCGACGTCTCGAGAAAGCTCCTTGCGAGTGCGTTCGCAACCGGCGGTTCGAACGATGAAGCCGACGCCCTTCGGCAACTTCATATCGAGCATCATTCCACGCAGCTTGCGACGTTCATCTTCATCCTCGATCTTTCGACTAACACCAACTCGGCCCAGCGCAGGCATGAGGACTAGATAGCGACCTGGGATACTGATGTAGGTAGAAAGAGTTGGGCCTTTTGTACCCATCCCTTCCTTGATCACTTGGACAAGCACTTCGTCCCCGCGACGGAATATCTCTTGGATGGGTGGCTTAAAGCGTGGTCGTCCGCTGCGCAGTTTGTTGCTGCGGCGCGGTCGACTTTGTCTATTGCCGCGAGGACCACGTCCAGCCTCTTCGGATTCATCTTCGTCGTCGACTTCGATTTCGTCCGCTTCGTCGTTATCTTCCTCCTCTTCGTCCTCTTGGACTCCGTCATTTTCGTCATCTACGCCGGGGTAGTGACCGTCCATAATTTCATCGGGATCATAGCCAGCTTGACGAAAGTATTGTGCCTCGACGTCACTAATGTGGAGGAAGCCGTTGCGACCTACACCAAAGTCTACGAACGCGGCTTGGATACTGGCTTCGATATTGACGATCTTGCCTTTGTAAATGTTGCCAACCCAGTTATTTTGACTGGTCCGCTCCGTGTAGAGTTCTTCTAAAACTCCGTCTTCCAGCAATGCAATTCTGCATTCCTCGGATTGGGAGACATTGATGAGCATTTCCTTCTTCATCGGATTTTATTGATCCTTTCGATTGTTGTTTTTATGCTTGCAGTACTATTTCGGGCACGAGCCCTGCTAGTTGATTCATCAAGAAAACATCGACTTCGCGAGCCGTCCAAAGACGGAGCGCTCGCCAAGCCATTGCTTCGCACTGGCCGATAGTGACCGAACGAATTGCTTTCTTCAGTATTGGAATAGCGGCTGGGGCTAAGCTCAGAGTTCGAATCCCCATTCCGACCAGCAAGAGTGCGTATGCGGGATTATTACACATCTCGCCACACACGCTGGTCGACTTCTTTTTTTCTGAAGCGATCTGGTGAGTCCTCTGGATCAACCGGAGGACTGCTGGATCGCACGCTTGGTACAGGTCGGCAACTGAGTCATTGCTGCGATCGACGGCAAGCGTATATTGAGTCAAGTCATTGGTCCCGATACTCACAAAATCGATTTCGTCGATAAATCGATCGAGCATAAGAACTGCAGCAGGGACTTCGACCATCATCCCAACTTGAACTGCACATTGAATGTGTTTGCCTTCCGACGCTAGATCCTCCGACACGGAGCGGAGCAGGAAGCGAGCGCTTCGCAACTCATCCAGTGTGGTGATCATTGGAAACATAATACGCACATCCCCCAAACAAGCAGCGCGTAGGATTGCGCGGACTTGAATGCGAAAAAGCGCTGGGTTTCGAAGGCTCAAACGGATACTTCGCAGACCGAGAAACGGATTGTTTTCCGGTTCTGCTGGCATCGTCATGCCCATTTTGTCCGCACCGAGGTCGAGTGTGCGAATGACGACGGGCCGGTTTTGCATATCACGCACTACTTGCGCATACGCTTGATAGTGTTCCTCTTCCGTAGGCTCTTGGTCTCGCCCCAGATAAAGGAACTCTGTTCGGTATAGGCCAACGCCATCCGCTCCGCGAGCGACGCACGAAAGTGCTTCGTTTGGGAACTCGACGTTTGCCATCAACTCGATGCGTACACCATCGCTGGTGCACGCAGGTAAGTCGCGAATCTCTTCCAACTGCGTCGCGATCGATTGTCGAAACCGCCGACGCTGCATGTAGTGATCGCGAGTTGCTTCATCAGGCGAAACGATGATGCGGCCCAAATGGCCGTCCACGATGACCTCATCGCCGCTTCGAATGTTGTGTAGAAAATTGCCGACACCTACGACGGCTGGGATCTCCATGCCGCGAGCGACAATCGCGGTATGTCCGCCTGGTCCGCCAGCCTCTGTACATATACCAAGAACCTTCTCTCGGTCGAAGGCAGCCGTTTCGCCAGGAGTCAGATCGTGGCTGACTACAATTGCTTCGTGCGGCAACTGTTTAAGTGTTGCAGTTGGCTGCCCGGTGAGCGCCTCCAATAGGAGCCTCTCCACGTCGCGAATATCGGCTGCTCTTTCGGATAGAAACGTGCTGGTGGCTTTGCGAAAAGCCGACGCGTACTTGGTAAAGACCTCGCTAACTGCATATTCAGCAGAGTAGGTCTTGGATCGAATGAGGCTCTCCAGTTCCGACTGCAGATGGGGGTCATGCAAGATCTGCTGTTGGGCTGAAAAGATATTGCCAAGCCGTTCGCCCAACTGAGCGGTTGTGGATTGTCGGCTTGTTTCGAGTTTATCGTAGGCTTGTTTTACTGCAACGACAAACCGGTCCCATTCGCGTTCGTCTTCACCGACGGCGACCAAGCAACGAGTAATTCGGTAGCCCTCGCGATCAAACACGATTGCTCGTCCAATGGCGACACCGGGCGAAACTGCGATGCCCTGCAATTCCAGCATGCTGAAATGATCTATCTGGTTTGTTGGCTGCTATCGGCAACCGTTTATACGAATCAATACGCTCGAAAATCCACGAGATTTAAAAGCAACTAGGTCGAATGTTCGACATTGAGTTCATCGAATTGCTGATCGAACATCAACCGGATGACGCGAATGGCCTCATCTGCGTCCGGTCCTTGCGCCCGAAGCACCAACTCGGATCCCTGGGTGGCACCGAGGGTCAACAGGCTCAAAATGCTCCGGCAGTCGGCTATCTGACCGGCGCGTTCAAGCTCGATCTGGCATTGAAAGCCAGCCGCAGCGCGAACCAGTTTGTCTGCTGGCCGCATGTGCAATCCCTCAGGATTGTTGACAGTGACCGTGCAATGTTGGATGGCCGTTGACATACTTTTATTAAGCGAATGGATTGTTAGCTGCCGAATTGATTTCCGTCAGCTTCGACGAGTAGTTGGGAAATATCTTCTATCGTTTTGGATTGACGCAACAAACGGCAAAACATGTCGTCTCTTAGCTGGCGCGAGATGTTTTCTAGTGCCCTCAAATGATCGCCAGGGCGGTCTGGGGGCGATACCAGCAAGAAGAAAAGTGAGGCAACTTGGCCGTCAAGCGACTCAAAGTCCAGGCCGGTCTGGCTCACGCCAACAGTTCCGATGAGCTTTTCGACACTCGCATGTTTCGTGTGCGGAACGGCAACACCTCGACCGATGCCGGTACTGCCTAATTCCTCACGTTTCATAATGGCTTTGATAATGTCAGCTTGGTCCGCTGCCTTGATGTCACCAGCGTTAACGAGGGACTGGACCAATTCCGTGATCACGCCTTCCTTGGTTGTCGCAGTAAGCTCTGCACAGATCGCTTTTCGAGATATAAATACATCAAACTTCATTACTTGAGGACCCTTGCAACTAACCAGCGATTCCGGCACCATTTCGAGGGAAACTGCGATTTGGAATCGAATAGTGGAATGGATAAAATAAAAGGTTGAAATCGACAATCGCGAAGCCTAGACTTCGTTGTTGCCCGTGTGTTTGACTGGAGTAGCCTTGTGATCGGTTACTTTTTCTTTGTGTTTTCGAATTTGCTGCTCCACTTTGCCAATCGTTAGATCCAACGCCACTAGGATCGACTGGGCTTGAGCCGTGGCGACAAAGTCGGGCGAATGTTCAGCCGAAACGTTGATTTCGACGGTGGGCTTATCCAAATGCTCGAGATCCACGGTCACTTCGATCGCATTGATTCGATCAAACAATCGCCGCACTTTCCCTGCCTTTTCAATGATGATAGCTTGGTCTTCGGGCTTTAGGTGGCCATGGCGAGCTGAAACGTTGACTTGCACGGAGGATCTCCACAAGGAGGACGAGATGTTGAAACGCAAAAAACAAAACCTACCCGTTTGAACGTAACTTGGAATGGTAGATCCGTCGGGATTGTAACTCTTTCCAGGAATGCCCACAAATCCTAGTTAAGGCGGTTTGTGGGCAATCTTGACAAGTTTAGACCTGAACGGCGATCTATTTTGCCGCTTTTATTGGTTGAATAGGTCCGGCCTGCGAGGCAGGACTTCATCGCAACTCTAAAGGGTATGTTTGTTGGCGTATGTTTAATTGACTTCCAAGAGTTCGCCAAAAGAATTGGAGAATCCCCAGTCGACTCGGCTTGCTACTCCCTCGTCGACCAGTTTCTGGATGTCGCTTGGCCGCGGCCAATCGCTAAAGCCATAATTTTTAGGATACCTATAACGATGTATCTCAACCCACAGGACCAAAATGTGGGTAATGCCGCGTTGTCTAAGTGTTGTCAGTTGTTCGGTCCGTGATCTTCCTCTCAGATAGACTTCGCCCGGATTGATATCAAAGCAGGTGCTGTACTCGACCCGGGCGAGGAATTCGAACGCTCTTGCTTCCCCGATCAGCAAGATTTTTGCTTTGCGATTATCTAAATTCTGATTGACCCAAGCGGTCGTCGGAAAAATCAAGGGAACTTGGTTTTCGTCCCCGGCATCCACCCGCAAAGCTGCTATCGAGACGAAGTAACGATTATCTGCAAGTGCCGGAGATGAGATTAATACGCAACCATATCCGAGTCCTAAGACGACGATCGATTGAGAGAACCAGCGCGATACGTTTTGGTACAACCACCAGAACCCAATTGCCCCAAGTCCAGCCCATAATCCGGTTAGTGGCAACCAGAAGCGGTCAATGCGATGGGTCGCAAACCACCATACGAGCAATATCCATCCGGACCAAACCATCCATGCAGCTACCAGTCTAAAGCGAGGGTCATGGCGAAGCTGGTACGACGCAAACGCACAAAACAGTATCCCTATAATCATGGCTGGCTCCACGAAACGTGAAGTGAGTAAAAGTCGGCCAGCATCGAAAAGGGCTGTTGAAACCAAGTTGACGGCTCTTGAATAGATCCCATTCGCATTGGTGTCCGCAGTCGATGTTGAGTCAAGTGCGTGTGCGCGATTCCATTGTGC
>JAYVPE010000213.1:0-7207 GCA_043757575.1 Pirellula sp. | reverse complement strand
GGATAGCTTGTGTTCAACAAGCCATTTTCGAGCGCATCAATATCCAAGGACTTGGCCCCATCGAGCACCAACCGAAAATGGCCGGAAGAGATCGCTTCGGCTTCCTCGGAGTTGGCAGACAAAGGGGCATCGGTTTCATTCATTTCAATTCGTATCGATACTTCCAAGTTTCGAGCCATCGTTTTGATCCTCATAAAAACGTCGTAACGAACCACAAAAACGTTACAATATCACATGCGAATCATGCTAGCATTTGAGATTGTCCCAATTCCAATCGCACAGGTCGAAATCCCTTGGCTAGCAAACCACCGACTCGAATTTGTATTTTCCTAAATTTCAACAAAATTGTCATCCAATTCCGGCCCGCGGAAATCGGCGTTGAATCCTGCCCTCACCTATCGTACTGAACTCACGGACCCGGATTGGTTCACTCGCATCTCGACACGTGAGATTCCATTGGAAGCGTATGTATTCAGCATCGGAGAAAAGAACCTAGATGGCTACCTTGAAAGGCTTTCTAAGGCGGGCGTCACATTCATAAACATCGTCAGTATCGGCGTCCACGGAGAATCTCCTCAACGCGGCGGTTTCTCCGATCGAACCATGGAATTGCTGTGTCGATTCACGGTGCGTGACTTTGTATCATTTAATTGTCCCATGACTAAAGTTGAATTGAAAAAGATTCGACAATTGCGTGGGTTAATTGAGATTAATCGACGATTGGACGAACGTTCAAGCTCGCGAGACGCTGTTTTCCTCTAGCGGCAGTAGACGCGCTAGCGCCATCCGGTAGACGAGCGCAGTGACGAGTACTCCCGCCCCGACCGCATTGGGCCAGCCAGTCCAGAGGCCGCTCAGTCCAAGTCCCCACGCGACGGTCAATCGGAGCGTCACGATCGCCAGCAGTCCCGCTACACAATCAACTTGCAAAGCTCTAGTCTATCACGGGTTGACGGAAGGCTTGGATTGGAGCCTATTTTTGTGCCGCAGTGCCGTCGGACAAGTTACAATAATGTGACGCGAAACTCGAAAAGCCCTACCACGAAAACCATCTACATTCATGAAATTTCTTTTCAGATTTGTCAACATAACAACTCGAAGGATACTTGGAGTCCTCTTATTTTCTGCTTGTGTCGTGGGGAGCAGCAACGGCGCTGCACCTGAAGCGGGCCTCGCCCTTCCACCACCCGCAAAGGGTTGCATACGGATTGCCACGTTCAATGTTGCATTAAACCGTAAAGAAAATGGTCAATTGGTTCGTGACCTTAAGTCAGGCGACGCACAAGCGAAAAAAATTGCCACGATTGTTCAATTGGTATCCCCCGATATTTTGCTTGCCAACGAAGTGGATTACTCGGACGGTGAAGCTGCGAAGTTGCTTCAGGAAAAGTATCTTCTGAAAGCCCAGTCCAGCGAATTGAAATCGCAGGGTAGTTCGTTGGTCCACGTATTCACGGCTCCGGTGAACACGGGCGTTAATTCAGGACTGGATCTTAACTTAAACGGACGTACGGCGGATAGCGATGACGCTTGGGGTTATGGTGCATTCCCAGGTCAATACGGAATGGCGGTCTACAGCCGATTTCCGATCTCCGAAAAAGAGGTGAGGAGTTTTCAAATGTTTCGTTGGAGTCAAATGCCAAATGCGAAGCGTCCAAAATGGATCGACAAAGGTACCGGTGCAGAAAAATTCTTTCACTCCGATGAGGTCTGGGCGAAACTGCGTTTGAGTTCTAAATCACATTGGGATGTGCCAATCCAGATTGGCAATACAAAGCTACATGTGATCGCATCGCACCCAACACCGCCGGTTTTCGATGGCCTCGAAGATCGCAATGGTTGCAGGAATCACGATGAGATCCGACTCATTCGGGACTATGTTGGAGGCATTGCCGAGGGCAACTACATCGTGGACGACGTCGGCAAATCTGGACCACTCCCGGCTGATGCTTGTTTTGTCATTTTGGGTGATTTAAATTCGGATCCGATGGACGGCAGCGGCATTTCTCAAGGCATTATGGATTTGCTAGGGTCACCTCGGGTTCACTCTGCATTCGTTCCCGCGAGCGATGGAGCTGCCGAAGCATCGAGGCTGCAAGGCAAAGCAAAT
Source organism: Pirellula sp. (assembly GCA_043757575.1). Taxonomy (GTDB): domain Bacteria; phylum Planctomycetota; class Planctomycetia; order Pirellulales; family Pirellulaceae; genus JBKCUI01. The sequence continues at coordinate 5,097 of JAYVPE010000213.1, read as the reverse complement.
CAAAAGCACAAAGGAAATGCAGCCAACGACACCGGTGATTTCAATGACAATGAGCCTGGCAATTTGAGAGTCGACTTCGTTCTGCCGTCTTCTAATTGCAAGGTTGTCAACGGTGGTGTTTTTTGGCCAACGACTGAGCAACTCAAGGAGTTTGCCACAAACCTTGCAGATGCTTCCGACCACCATCTTGTGTGGCTGGACGTTGAACTGCCAACTTCGCCAGATAAATGAGTGCGGACGAGGATGAGGACCGGCAGAGCGTCCAAAATCGAGCATAAGCTCGTGCAAATTGCCTCCGAATTCAGTGGAAAAACTCCTGTTGTCAAGCTTGTGGAGAGTGTATACACTTCGAGTATCTTGTTGGCCAAATTGTCCAATTTGATACGAAAATAATTGCTCCGTGGTGTAATTGGCAACACAAGGGATTTTGGTTCCTTTATTCTAGGTTCGAGTCCTAGCGGGGTAGCTTCCAATCAACTCCAGCCCGGTACCAGCCGGGCTTTTTTCATTGCCGTTTCCAAAGAATATCATGCCAGAAATCCAGGCTTTTCGCGGTCTACGCTACAATTTAGCCCAGGTGGGTTCGCTTTCGAGTTGCATTGCACCTCCCTACGATGTGGTCGATTCGCAGCTACAGGACCACCTTTACGGGCTTTCTCCCTACAATTTTCTGCGATTGGAGCTCAACCGACGCGAAGATCACGATTTGGACGAAAACGCAATTTACCAACGTGCCGCTCGCATTTACCGATCTTGGCGAAGCGAAGGTATTTTACAAACGGAACCAGATCCTGCGATCTATGTTTATCATCAAGAGTTCGAAATCGCCGGAAAGAAACTGAGTCGCCGTGGGTTCATGGCAAGAGTTCGACTCAAACGATTTGGCGAGGGAAACATCTACCCGCACGAACAGACTCATGCCAAAGCCAAAGATGACCGCTTGCGATTGACCCGAGCCACTCAGGCTAATTTATCGCAAATCTTTGGTTTGTACCCGGATCCGGAAAACGTCATCCAAGATATTTTGGAAAAAAAGCTAGTAGGTGTTCACGGCATCGAGGCGACCGACCATCTGGGAGTTGTGCATCGGATGTGGCCAGTGAGCGATGTCAAAACGATTCAGCAAGTGATGGCGTTGATCGGCGACAAGGATATGTTCGTCGCTGACGGGCACCACCGATACGAAACCGCTTGCAACTATCGCGATGAGTTGAATGCTCAGTCGCCTTTGCCCGATGCGCATCCCGCTAATTACGTTTTGACCATGCTGGTTAGTATGAGCGATCCAGGCCTTGTCGTGCTCCCAACTCACCGTTTACTCACCGGCGTCCCACCGATGACGACCAGTCAGTTGCACGAAAGACTATCGCATTGCTTCGATTGTGAAATCGTTGGTACAGGCCCCGAAAATGCTGGCGCTGTTTGGGCTGAAATGGATCGATTGGACGAACAACTCATCATGGCGATCTATTCCAAAGCTTCAAACGAATGGACGCGAATTTCGGCACGGCAAGAAGCGGCCGACCGAATGGCTGCGATCGCCTCGGAACACTCCGAAGATTGGCAGGGGCTCGGCGTGGCAGTCCTGCACCGATTGGTTTTCGAAGACCTCCTCGGCTTGAAGGAGATGCCCAATCCGACTTACGTCCACCTCGTCCAGGAAGTTATCGATGGCCTCAACGGAAGGCTCGAAGGCAAGCTTGATTATCCACTGGCTGCCATGGTAATGCCCGCAACGATCGAGCACATTCGAGCGGTCTCGCTGCATCAGGAACGGATGCCAGCCAAAAGCACCTATTTTTATCCTAAGCTAGTATCAGGTCTGGTCGTTCACCCTCTCGCTTAACGTTAGCATGTCACATCAACCTGGGTGCAATGCACAGCAGTACAGCAACAGGGACGACCACAAAAGAAATCTTCCATCCATAAAGCAGTACACTGCCCAGTACGAGCATCCCTGCAATCGCGACGAAAAGGACGTTTCGCTCATTGATCAATCCGCCCCAAACACTCTTCCATTGCTTAGGTTCCGATTTTACGATGGCCGTTTTGGCTTGCTCGCTCGCCGTCGTTAGCGCTTGCGAGGCATTTTCTAATCCTTTCGAATCGAGGGTCGTTTCCTTCAATGAATCGAGAGTCGTTTGGGCTGTTGATTTCGCTTGCTGCCAATAACTTTCTAGCTCCTTTTGATTGGATTGAATCCACATGCCCGAGGCTAGGAACAACAACGACGCGAACACAAAGCGGAATTTGCTGCCGAGCAATTGGCCTAACATCGCATCGAGGCTTCGGCCACGTACCTCTCGTTGGCTCACCTTGCCCGACCTCGCCTCGGTCAGCATTTGTTTGATGCGCTGTCGCTTTGCCATCGCCGCTTGGTCCGTGAGTTTGCCTGCGGCGATGTCTTGCATGGTTTGTTTCGTTTCGCTTGCCGCGTCGACCATCGAAGCTGCCATTGCGAATGAACGTTTTGCCGCTTCGCTTTCCGAAACGCCATTGGCAACCAAGTCGGCCTTCTCCGCTTTGCCCAAAAACTTTTCGTCCTTTTGGCGTTTCGAGTCGGCAATCTTTTGTTCCCACTGGTCGATCAGCTTGTCTCGTCTTGGCCGAAACACCTGTAATCCGGATCGTTTGCTCTGCTGCAGTCTCGTTCTCATCTCCCGCATCGCGTCATAGCCAAAAAGAGTTTCGTATAGCTCTTCCCAATTCCCACCAGCGTTATTCGCAACCGATTCTCGAATTTTCGCTTCATCGGCTCCTCGTAGTCGCAGTTGTTTCAAAAGCGATTGTGCTTGATCGACTGCCGGTTGGCGAGCTTTGGCCAGCGATTTTTCTAAGCCAAAATAATAAGCGGCCCCGGCAAGGCTCCCAAAAATGATCGCAAGGACTATACTAAACCAAAGGTTCAGATAATAGGCAGCCAGCAGAGCAAGCACGCCACCAAAAATCCAATAGATCCACTCGACAATTCCGCCAGCGAGAAACGCTCCCCGCCATCGTTGGGCTAACGGACTGCGTCGTTCGAGACCAGCAAACACAATTGCTGCGATAGGAGCAACAAACATGGCTAACGCGTAGCCGAGCACCGTTTTGAAATGAGAAACCATACTGGCAAATAATTGCGATCTTTTGGATACAACCGGTTGTGCGGCCTCACCTATCAAAGACAAGAGAGCCATGACGCAGAATAGCAACGATAATACGCACAGCAATCCACATAGCCCATACCATCCCATCGGCGTGAAACGACGGACCAACAGGAGCGGCGAGCCATTGAATCGCTTTGTCGCAATTTTTAGCAGCCCGACTTGTTCGGACGAAAGAATCGATTGCGTATTGGCTCCAGTCGACTTTGGGACATTCTTGCCGCTATTCTCTTTTTCGCGCGACCGTTCTATTTCATCCATATCGCTCGAATGATGTTGAATCATTGCGTTCGAAGTATCTTCTCGTAGTTCCAAGTAGATCTCAAGGTCTTGGATCAGCTCCTCCAAATCTTGATAGCGATCGTCGGGGCTCTTGGCGGTCATTTTTTCGATAACATCGCCGAGAACGGTAGGCAGTCCCGTGATGATGCGTTCTGGTCTAATTATCTTTTCGACGCGATGCTTTGTGATGATCTCGAGCAGAGTGTTTCCACCGAAAGGTGGCTTGCCGGTGAGCAAGGCGTAGAACGTGCAACCGAGCGAGTAGATGTCTGCTCGTTTATCCACGTTGGTTGCATCGGCAGACTGCTCCGGGGACATGTAAGCAGGCGTTCCCATCGACGAACCGATTGCCGTTACTTGCGAGAGTGCTGAAGCCAAAACCATACTTTGGACATCGGTTTCCTCGTCGCTAGAGAGTTCGTCGGCGCTTTGAGTTTTAACCAGACCCATGTCAGCAACTTTGACCATTCCGTCGGAGGTCATCATTAAATTTGCTGGCTTAATATCGCGATGAACCATACCGTGGTCGTGAGCAAACTTGAGTCCGCGCGACGCTTGGAGGATCAAGGTTGCAGCCAATTTCGGCGGCAGTTTGCCTTTGGCTTTCAATTGGTCGTCCAGCGGTCCACCGGAAACCAACTCCATACTAAAAAAGTGGGTGTTGCCATCAACGCCGAGGTCATAGATCTGAACGACGTTGTGGTGGGTTAGTTGTGCGGCCGCGTAAGCCTCGCGAATGAAGCGAGCGATCACTGGCGGATTTTGAGCCCACTTCGCTTGGATGGTTTTCAACGCGCAGGATCGATCGAGCGAAATCTGTTTGGCGAGATAAACAGATCCCATTCCACCGGCACCGAGTTCCTTTATGATTCGGTAGCCACCCAAACGATTTAGCCCACTGGAAGGCAAAGAGGAATTCGAGGAGTTGGCGGCTGGTTTCGATGAGTTGTTTGACGCTGCGGCGGGAACTGCTGACAGGGGCTGCTGACTTTGAGCCGAGTCCATCGTTTGTAGATTGAAGGAGAAATCGCGACTGTTCGCTTGAACGCTTGGCTGCTCCATGGTCCGCTCGAAGCCAGAGGGTCGGCTGCATTCCGATGGTCCAATTGAAGGTAGCGATACCTGAGCGGGAAGCGTTGCTTCCATTGGGTTTTCTACTTCAGGGTTCCGTGTTTCTTCGACAGATTCTGGTTTAGCGACAGGTTCTGGCAGAGCGACCGATTCTGGCGGAGCGACCGATTCTGGCGGAGCAGTCACTTCGAACCCGCTCACCTGCGGGCGAACGACGCCAACGATAATATTGGGGGGATCGCCAGCCTCCACAACAATCACAAAGGGTTTGCCACAACCGGAACATTTCGGCTTGTATTTGCCTGGCTTCGGGTCCTTGATCGAGAGGCTGTGCTGGCAAAGTGGGCAAACAATTTTGTGATTCATGGCGGACTTAATCAAACCTGGAGGGCAATAAATCGAAGCGGATTATCAGCTTGGTTTACCTGATTCTAGTCGCCGGTGAAGAAACGAGGCTAACTTAACGCGACGCAGCTCGCTAAGAGTTTGGCGATTATGTTAGCCTAACTTCCCCAACAACTCGCGTTGGAAGTGGAAAAATATTGGAATTGCGATTTTTTCTCTCACACCATTTTCTTCGTTCGAACAAGTGCGATGC
>JAYVPE010000212.1:0-7213 GCA_043757575.1 Pirellula sp. | reverse complement strand
CACTTTTAGTAGAACGAGCCCTTCTGTTGAATCCAGCCGCAGCGGCATTAGCCGAGATGAAGACTCCAGGGTTTGAGCTTTACCGTTTGACACCCGACAGTTGGTACGTTGGTGCTGGAATCAGTTTCGTTTGTCTAACCATTCTCACCGTACGAATTTGGCGCATGACACGCCCAAACTGAATGGAACGTTAGTGTCTGTCTTGACATAAAACGCTACTTGATCAATCCCTTAGGTGTCCCATGTTTTCAAAAGCAAGCTTCCTTTTTTGCACTCTGTTGATTGCAACGCCCTCCATTTCTATGGGACAGCAGACGCAGTTCCTACAACATCTTTGGGAAGTGGATCCACCGCTTGGGAACATATGGGAAATCGAACAAACTAGCCGCACGATTCGTTTCGACGTTGAGTCGTTGCAGTCCCCTCACGCAAAGGACCGGTTGGAAACCGCACAGCAAATCTGCCTAGAACATAAAAATCCGAATTTCCATCAGCACAAACGAGGTATTGAGTTACTGATCGAAAAACTTAAGTCCGGCGAGGAAAATTTGCAGATTAGACGTGCGATGTTCGCGGCCGCCGTATCCGTGGGTAATGAATCACACGCGGAATTGCTTTGGTCGCTTGCAAAATCAGACTCGGTGATTCTCTCGTTGGTTGAAAAAAATCTCGTTCAATGGAAAAGTGCTGCAGCTCTCAAGGTATGGCGGCAGCGACTCTTGGAACCAAATGCCAAGCCCACTGAATTGGCGACTGCGTTGGAGGGACTCGCGGTCGTTGGCAATTCAGACGATCGTAACAAGCTTCAGGAATTCATTGGCGCTAGCCACACATCCGTCGCAAACAAGTACCTTGCTGCCTGTGCATTGGGCGCTATCGTAACGGAAGGCTTAAACGAGTTTGCACAACAAGTCATTGATTCTGACCTGGAGCAGCGGCATCTTATCGCCTCGCAGTTGCTTAGGTTGCACTCCGGATTGAGAACGGAAACGCAATTGCGGCAAATTCTTGCTGGTGGCCCCTCAAGTGCACAGTTGGTTGCATACCGTTCGATGTCGGAGCGAATACCGGATCTGGCTCAAGAATTTGCAAAGCAAATGACAACCAATTCGGATCCTGGGTTACGAACAATGGCTCTCAATAATTTACAAAAACTTTCCGACGACGAAAGTCTCCAAATCCAGGCTGCATTGTTGAGTGATCGACACCCAACTGTAAGGAGTTTAGTCGCTAAGCATCTATTGGAAAAAGCCACACAGGGACAACGGGCGAAAGTAGATGAAATTGTTGTTTCGCATCTGAATTCAGAGGTTTGGACAGGGAGCGAACAGGCAATCGTTGTCGCGGTTGGACTTCAGGACCGAAGTCACTGCCAGAGTTTTATTCGATTGATGGATCATCCTCGCACCGAGGTGAACATGCGCGCAGGCTGGGCTCTAATGGAATTAGCGAACGAATCCGAAATACTAGCTGGCATGTTGACCCACGCAGAAAAAATGACCGTAGAATTAAAGAATGTCGAAAGCCGCACATCCATCACAGAAACGGACCAGATTCGATTGAGCTACCTTCACGAGGCGTTCGGCAAGAACCGTTATCAACCCGCAACTGACATGCTCACGAAGTACATTCCAAAAACTGGCCACCAATTCGGAATCGTTTGTCGAGCGTCTGCAATTTGGGCTTTGGGAAAGCTAAACAAAGGAAATAACAATAAAGCACTACTTGCCAGTCTATACCAACGAATTATGGATTTGAGTCCGATTAACCCCGAGGATCCTCTCGTCCGGTTTGCGTGCAATTTAGCCGTTGGCGAAATGGCCAGTCCCGAGAGTCGCGAAACGATCGAAAAGTACAAGGAGGGACTGCCAAGCCCATTGGGTTACGCAGCCCAGTGGGCCCTTTCGCAAATTGACCAAGCCGCTACGGTAAAGCCCGCAGAATGAGGCAGGGCGTCGCTTTACTTAATAAACGTCCAGTGCTTGTAAAAAAGGGCTTTCAAGGGTGCCATAGCCAAACGAATACTGGTCAAAACGCTGCTCATTAGCCACGGCCAAGGAGAGGGACGCAGTATATCCACGAATAGACAGTATCGCATCGCATCCGACTCGTTGCACGACTGATGCTGCAATGTATCGTCGAAAATGAACAGTTTATTCTCTTGCCAATAATGCGTCTGATTGCCCACGCGGATAAACACATTCTTGTTGTTGATATCGTTAATGTTGTACAGAACCCTCAGCGTCACGCGCAACGGGCCAAAGTGTTCACCGGTCGATTGCTTCTTGTTGAAAATGGACACACCAATGGTGCGTATGTACTTGAACGGCTGATGGTACTCGGGCATATCCACAGACGCAGGTAAGTTCTTTCCATACCATTTAAAAAAGATCATTCCCCGCTTTTTTTCTTTCATTTTTGATTCTAAGAGTCCAACCAAATTGCGTTCAGTCGCCGCTGAAATCAACGATTGAATCTCGGTTTGGTAGCCAGGGGGCAAATCCTGCAGGCGATAAATTCCTCGATTCCAGTACGGCAAACAAAACAAGTCCATTAATAGGTTAAATGGTGAGAGCAGCCAGGTGAAAACGCCATTACCTGCAAAGTAGCGATCCAGAGTCCGCAACGTTCGCTGACTGTTGCGCATAACGTCGATCAAACCGAGCACCATGTAAATCGCCAACACCCACGGTATAAAGTACAGCGCAAGTGCTAATGGAATCGTCCGCTTCAGTATCTTCTTGGAACTTCGAAGGATTCGCTGATTGCGTTCTGCTTTGGTTGAGTGGACAACGACGGGAGGAACAAGGGTTAGCATGATAGTTGGACTAGGGGTAATAACAATTGGGAAATGCAACCTGCGTCAGCCCAACGGATATCAAAATGCGACCGGCGGTGTCAACTAGAATTTGTTTTCACCCATTCACTCATGCAGCGACAGGGTTTGCCAGCATTGCCGGGCAAACAGAAAGGCCGAGTCAATTTGCCTTGGCCTTTCTGTTTTCTGTTTTTGTCAACAACCCATAGCGTTTTAGCTGCAACCGAGACTGTTGCCGCAGTTGTGGCACAGGTAGCAATTACCATTGCGAACGGTGATCGATCCACAGCTATCGCAACTCGGGGCATCGCTCTGGAATCCAGCGAACTGACTGTCGCGAGATTCAGGTTTCGACGATGAACGCGTCGGCACTCGACCCGTAATGTCACCGATACCAATAAACCTAGCTTTGGTATAACCATTGCTCGGGCTAGCTACCTCGGCACCATTTCCATTGACAGGGGTCTTGGTCAAACTGCTAGCAACTTTGGTTGTAGCATTTGAATCCGATTTAGTGGACTCAGTCTTGGAGGAAGCCAGTATTTCGGCTTTTGCCTTCTGTTCTTCGCGATAGCTGTCGAGGAAAGTCAATCCAAGCCAACGGAAGATGTAGTCGATTAAACTCTTTGCGATTCGGATTTCCGGGTTCGTTGTGTGACCCATCGGCTCGAATCGCGTATTGCTGAATTTGTTCACCAACACCTCGAGCGGAACACCGTACTGCAACGAAATCGAAGTTGCGGTTCCGAAGCTATCCATTAAACCGCCGATGGTGCTACCTTCTTTAGCCATTGTGATAAACACTTCGCCTGGTCGACCGTCTGGATAGAGGCCAACGTTGATGTAGCCCTCATGTCCACTGATGCTAAACTTGTGCGTCACGGAGCTGCGAGTATCGGGCAATCGTTCCCGACGTGGCTTGTATACCACTCTTTCCTCAGCGGCTGCTGCTGCATCTTCGGCCTTCTTTCCTTCGCTTTTGGTCGACAGCGGTTGGCTTTGCTTAGAACCATCCCTGTAAATGGCGATGGCTTTCAAACCCAACTCCCAGCCCCAGAAGTAAGCCTCTGCAATGTCAGCTACCGTGCTATTGGGAGGCATATTGACTGTTTTGCTGATGGCACCCGACAAAAACGGCTGTGCTGCGGCCATCATTTCGACGTGTGCTTGCCAGCGAATGCTTCGTGTACCGTTGGCGGGTGTGAAAGCACAATCGAACACACACAAATGCTCGTCCTTGATGTGCGGTGCACCCTCGATAGTATCCTTTTCGCCAATAAATTTCTCGATCGCGACAATCTGCTCAGGCGAGTAGCCGAGGGTCTTCAACCCGAGCGATACGGAACGATTCAAGATCTTGAGCATGCCGCCGCCAGCCAATTGCTTGTACTTGACCAACGCGATGTCTGGTTCGATGCCAGTGGTATCGCAATCCATCATGAAGCTGATCGTACCGGTAGGGGCCAGTACGGTCGCTTGAGCATTTCGAAACCCGTTGCGAGACCCGAGCTCGAGGACGCGGTCCCAAATGTTGCGAGCGGCATTCTTTAAGTAGGCTGGCCCGCTCGAATCGATTTGCTCGACTGCGTTGCGGTGCATTTGCATGACTCGCAACATAGGCACCGCATTATCAGGGTACTCGGTAAACGTACCGACAACACCTGCCATCTCTGCACTGGTTAGATTGGCTGCACCGTGCATCAAAGCTGTAATCGCTCCGCACATGCTGTGTCCGGCTGCCGAGTCATAGGCTGCACCGCTGGTCATGATGAGCGAGCCGATATTAGCGTAACCCAATCCCAATGGTCGGAACAAATGGCTATTGTGTGCAATGCGATCCGTTGGATAGCTTGCATGATCGACAAGGATCTCCTGGGCGATCAAAAACAATCGGCAAGTTGCAACGAAACCGTCGGCATCGAACGCCCCATCCGCTCCGCGATACTTCATCAAATTGATAGACGACAAATTGCAAGCTGTATTGTCCAGGAACATGTATTCCGAACAAGGATTGCTGGCGTTGATGCGGCCACTATTTGGGCATGTGTGCCATTTGTTGATGGTCGTGTCGTATTGAACGCCAGGATCACCGCAGTGCCAAGCGCATTCGGACATACGGTTGAGAATATCTTTGGCCTGATAAGTCGGCGGGTCGATATCGCACTTATCGCTTATCCAGCGAGTCTTCCAAATCTTGTTTTCCGAAACCGCATTCATAAACTCGTCCGTTAAACGAACGGACAAGTTTGCGTTTTGGAACATGACGGATGAATACGCTTCGCCGTTGAAGTTCGATTCGTAGCCTTCGCGGATGAGGGCGTGAGCTTTTTGCTCTTCCTTCCACTTGCACTCGATGAATTCCATGATGTCCGGGTGCCAGACTTTAATCGATTGCATTTTCGCTGCGCGTCGAGTCTTGCCCCCAGATTTGACAACGGCTGCGATTTGGTCGTAGACTCGCATAAAGGATAGCGGACCGCTAGGTTTGCCACCGCCAGAGAGTTTCTCACGGCTACTGCGAATGGTCGACAAGTCCGTTCCTGTCCCAGATCCAAATTTAAACAACATGGCCTCGCTGGTAGCCAGTCGCATGATGTCTTCCATGTTGTCATCCACGCTTTGGATGAAGCAGGCCGAGCCCTGTGGGTATTCGTAAGGGTTTTCCGGTTGTTCGACTTGTCCCTCTGCGACGTTGTATCGCCAGTTGCATTTGGTTCCAACAACGTTGTACTGCTGATAGAGTCCGACATTAAACCAAACGGGCGAATTGAACGCTCCATGTTGGTGCAAGCATAGCCAACTCAGATCTCGATAGAATTTTTCACCATCCTCCGGCGTATCGAAATAGCCGTCTGCAATGCCCCAATCGGCAATGGTCCGAGTCACTCGATGGATTAACTGACGAACGGAGTATTCGCGTTCCTCAAGATTGGTTGGATCGCCGTAAAAATATTTGCTGACAACAACGTTGGTAGCCAGTTGGCTCCAACCCGAGGGAACCTGGCAGTTTGTTTGTTCAAAGAGCACTTTGCCGTTCTCATCTTTAATGGCGGCGCTTCGCGTCTCCCATTGAACGGTATCAAAAGGACTTACTACCTCGGTGGGGCAGAATCTGCTTTCGATTTTTAGCCCGCTGCGTTCGCCTCGAGCTTCGTGTGTTGTGCGTGACTTGCTCCGACGCTCGCGTCCCATTTCTACAGTTGCCATGCGATGGTTCGACTCCCTGAAAAGTATTGCCGTTAGAAAAGGTGGATTGAAAGCAGCAATAGGAGCCACGATGCCAATCGAGCTGCCATGCTACTAAATTAAGAAAATTCCGTTGTGACCGGGGTTTCGTACCCAAAGTAAAAGCTTCCGACGCAACTCTAACGATTGGCTTGCCCGGTCGGTTTGGCAAGTCCTTCGTCAGCAACCACATTGGCTAAAAACTACTACAGGTAGTATCCTGCAAGTTTGATAGCACAACATGTTGCGTCATTTCGGAACAGTGTATCGATTCTTATTGCCATGTCAAATTTTGATTTTCTCTCTCCGTAAACACTTGCCGGGACGTACTTTGGAACCAATGGCGTGAAAACCGACTTTGACTTTTTGGGCCCTCCAATTGTCGCTAACTTACGGATGCGGCTAGGGTTAAGAAATTGTGAACTCAGCCCGTGACACGGTTGGTCACGATCCGAAAATTCCAAAAACTTTTTGGCTCATTCTGCAATCCAGGGAAGTCATCCATTTGGAACGAGATGCTTGTTGTCCCGACTTGCTTTCGAACCTGTCTTGCTGCGGAGTATCTCAAGATCCCACGGGCCTTTTCGCTACTTTTTTCAAACTTGCCCCTATCGGTTGATTTTGCTAGTTAGAGAGTAATTGATTTTCGTCACGATTTTGTCATCGCTCGCAAACTCTCGCGGATGCCTTCCATTCCCAGGAAAAAAAGACTTCGATTTCACGAGTCGACGCAGCGGGCGCTGTGCCGTACGGTTTTTTTTTGGCTAGCACTAATGCCCTTGCTGGGTGTTTTAAGCTATAGCATTCTTCGAGCCACTCCGTGGTATCAGAGCTATCAAAAGGATCAGTGGCAGCGCCGGCTTAGCGACAATCTGGGAGTCGAAGTTCATTTTAAGTCGATCGAGTTTCCGAGCCCCAACCAATTTCGAGCGATGGATTTGGTATGCTCCAATCCAGAGACAGGGCGAGTGATTCTCAGTGTGGCTCAAGTCAAAGCAACCATGGATCGAAGCGGTTGGTCGGTGCAGGTGGAATCGCCCGAACTGAACGGACATCAGATTCAAAGTGCGATGAAGACCGTCCACGACTGGTTTCTTTGCCGACCACAAAAGTCAGCCAGCCTGCTCAGGTTATCTGTACCGGAACTCGTGGTCGACGACGGTGCGAACA
>JAYVPE010000211.1:0-7222 GCA_043757575.1 Pirellula sp. | reverse complement strand
ATTTCGCGTAAAACGTCTGCTAGCTTTTGGTGATCTTCTGGTTGCGTGAATTCAGCTAGGATCTTCTTTTGTTTATCGGATGGCATACCCCGAATGATCGATACAACATCCGCTAACTCATTATTTACTAGCTTAATAAATAGTTGCTTCTTGGCTTCTTCCGGTGCCATATTTTCGAGAATCGTCTGAACTTCCCTCAATTTGTCGAGTTGTGTTCCCGTCCGCTGTTTTTCTTGCTGCATCTCGAACTGTAGTCGGCGTTCGTCGAAATCCTCCACTTTTTTCTGATGCTCACGTTGTTGATCGCCAAGTTGACGTTGGAAATTGTCCAGCGCTCGACTACGACTGTCGAGTTGGAGCAAGGCATTGGTCTTTGCATTGAGAACGTCTTGGTACAGAGGAGTTGGAGTATCGCGAGCGCTAATCAATGCTTGCTTTAGTCGTCCTCCTTGAATATCGATTCCATTTAGTAAGCCAATCACTTGCGCGATCGTTTGACGGCTGACGTTCCCTTTCGACGCCGCAAGCCCGACGATGCAAATTTGTGCAAGGAACGTTGCTGCGCAGAACCATAAAAAAAGACCGGTCAGTTTTTTCATTGCTTACTCATCAGGCAGACGTGCTCTATTATCGGAGTTTGTCGATGGCTGGCTAACAGGATATTCGTTTGCCTCGAGGATTCCGCTCATGGCGTGTCGAATGCTAGACCATTCGTCGAGTCGTTCCTGTTGCTTGGCCAACTCATTAATATCGGCTGCTTGCGCTCGCTGATCGCGCAATTTTTCTAAAGATTTGACAGCTTTTTGGCTTTGTACCAAGGCGAATTGGCGGCGTTCAAGTTCTTGATTTAGCTTGCTTTTGTGGTCTGCGATCTGGGCCGACTGGGCCGACAGGACCATTTGGTATCGTTGCGCGTCGAGGATTTGGCCGAGATTAATGGCTCCAAAACTTGACTCCTTTCGCGTTTCATTCATTTGCCGATTGGCTTCGTCGATTTCTAGCTGCGCGTTGTCAAGTTTTTCAATTGCAAATCGAACGTCTTGTACTGCCTTGGCTGCGATATCGCGGTCGCGTCCGCGAAGTTTCAGTAGGATCGCTAAGCGAAATTTTACCATGATGCATTATGCCGCTCTAGTTCCAGGGATGCCGTTGGTGAACCCGTTTGCATTGTTGGGTGATGGCTGAACGGCACTGTTCGGTGTTACTGGCGCGTTGGTTAGAGTCGCTAGTTTTGTTAACTCATTAACGCTTTGTTGCCAAGGGATCAGCTCATGTTGCTCCTGAGCAAGAAACAATTCAATTGATTCTCGCAGTTGGATAGCCCGGTCGATGATGGGACTACTTCCCTTTTGGTACGCACCAATATTGATCAAGTCTTCGTTCTCTTTGTATACTGCCATCATGCTGCGAATGGCTTCTGCTGAAAGCCGCATCTCTTTAGAAATTAGTTGTGATTGCAATCGGCTCAAACTGGGGAGTACATCAATGGCTGGATATCGCCCGCGAGCGGCGACGCTGCGTGAGAGATGAATGTGACCATCGAGCAAACCTCGCAAAGCATCGCTGATCGGTTCATTGGTGTCGTCCCCCTCAACTAGGACGGTATAGAATGCTGTGATGCTGCCGCGTTGATTGATCCCTGTTCGTTCTACCAATTGCGGGAGCATTGCAAAGACGCTGGGCGGATAGCCTCGTGTCGTTGGAACCTCGCCTGCCGCCAAACCAATTTCGCGTTGAGCCATCGCAAATCGAGTTACGGAGTCCATGAGTAGCAGAACATTCTTGCCTTGATCCCGTAACGACTCAGCGATGGCCGTAGCGGTTTTAGCAGCTAAAATTCGCTTCGGCGCAGGTTGATCGCTGGTTGCAACGACGGTCACGCATTTCTTACAACCTTCCTCGCCCAGATCGCGGTCAAGGAATTCACGAACTTCGCGACCTCGTTCGCCTATCAACGCGATGACGACGCAATCTGTCTGCGTTCCGCGAGCTAACATACCCAAGAGCGTACTCTTGCCAACGCCCGACCCTGAAAAGATGCCGATACGTTGGCCAAGCCCGACTGTCAAAAGCGAATCGATGGTTCGGATTTGCGTTGGCAATATCTTGTCGATCGGTGGCCGGGTCAAGGCAGGAACCGGAGTTGCATCGCATGGCATCTTGATTCCAAACGGCAATGGGGGACCGTCATCCATGGGCGTCCCAGTTGCATCGAGCACGCGTCCGACCAGTTCCGGACAGACGTTAACGGAGCGGTAGGTTTGAAATAATTCGACCGAGTCCCCTTGTCCTACCCCGTCAAAATTATCGAGTGGCGCAAGAACGGTTCTCCCTGCATCGAAGCCAATGACTTCTGCTTGGACAGGCTCTTGATTGCGACGGACGATTCGAACTAGAGCACCGACCGGCACCGGTAGCCCATCGACCACAATGGTTGTCCCTCGAATACTGCGAACACGCCCCGTGATTCCGTAGGGTACAATTCGTTGCAAGCAATGATTCCAGTGCTTGCTACGAGGGATGCTCGGAAAAGAACTAGCAAGTGACTTCACGCGGTCTAGATTGGACATTTCTATTGAAGCTCTTCTACCAACCGCTTGAGTTGTGTTTGTAACGATCGATCGATCGTAGTGTCTGGGGTTTGTACGATGACGCCGAACTTGCCCACTGCAACGTCTTCTACCACTTGAATTTCAACCGACGGCTTCATGCCATCGACTAGTTCCGACAACGCGGACGAGAGGCGTTGGGCATCCTCGGGGTGAATGCGAAGCAGAATTTGGCGTTGGCCTTGAATCAGTCTTACGGAATCTTCAATCCATGAAATCAAGATGCTTGGATCGGATTCGATTTGTCTTGCCAATAACTTCTCAGCGATTCCGATTGCGAATGCAATGGTTTCGTGTTGCCATTGCCTTAGCCATTGTTGGGTCGCTGTCTCAAGATCCTCGTACAACGATTTGACATTGTTCGCAACCTCCTGAACGCGTTTCTCAGCGATTTGACTTGCCATTTGCATCGCCAGTCGTTCGACTTGGCTTTCGCCTTGTCGCGTTCCTTCTTCTTTTGCTTGGGCTTGAATTCGTGTGCCCTCGAGATGGCTGTCTCGCAAAAGCTGCTGTGCCTGTTCACGGACTGTATCGATGTACTGTTTGGCTCGAGACGCGACATCCTCCCAGTTGAACACCTCGGTTTGAGCCGTGTTTGTTCCCAACGTAAAGGATTTAGATTTTAAAACGCTAGCCATAGTGTCACGAATTTGGGAATCATTGTTAGGTGAATAGAATTTTCGCTATTACGCGGCGGCCAGAGATGAGACACTTGCGGTCGCCTCGACGAGACCGCTGGCGAACATCTTGGTCGCTGTCTGGGCAATTAGTGATTGCGCGGCATCGACATCTCGCAACTGGATTGGTCCCAAGCTGGTAAGCCGTTTGCGAAGACGTTTTACATCCTTGGGAGGCATGAGGCGTTCTACTCTTGCAACAATTGCCTTAGTCGCACCGCTCAAAGCCATCAAGACGGTTTGCGGCTGGCTGGCGTGCAAAACCGCGACAAAGTCTCGGTCCGAAAGCTGGAGCAGGTCATCCATGGAAGTTTTTCCAAAGCCTGCTTCTGAATGTTTAGGGGCCACTGATTGCTTCAATTCAGTTGCAGAAGCTCCGGTTGAAGCGACGGCCGGGGGTTGGAAAGGCAAGATGATCGAATCGTCGAAAATGTCTTCGTTGCTTGCTTGCTTAGAACGCTCAACTCGATAAGCCGTATCAACCGTATCTGGCCCCCAGCCCAATTTGGCTGCAAGAACAGGATTGGATTGAGCTATTGCTTTTGTCCAACTGTCTTGTTGGGATTCCGGCATGCTGGCGACAATCGCTGTCAGTTTCGAGAGCCCCTCGGCGTTCGCTTTCTTAGGTGCTTGGTACTGACCTATCTTGCGTTCAAGCTCTAACTGAATATCTCGGAGAATGGCTGCATCGGTTAAGTGCAAATGGGGCAGGGCGGCAAGGGTGGCTGTGGCGACTGGCATCGGCAAAGCCTGTACGATTGCCGTGGCCCGAACGACGGAAACTTGGTTGATAACGGTTGCGATAACGATTGGACGTTCGCCTTGCAGGATATCTGCAAGCGCTTCGGCTGGCATCAGTTGCCAGCTTCCGCTTTTCGCGTCTTGCGTTACATTTGGGACGCCCAGTTGCCAGTCTTGGTCATGCCAGTCTTGGTCATGGCGGTCTTGGTCATGGCGGTCTTGGTGTCTCGCTTCGGTGCTTAATTCGATTTGGTCGTTTAGTACCGACTGTTGCGATGCAAGCAACGAGGCAGCCGGGGAGAGTGATTCTTTGTTTGGAGCGCGTTCGGTACGGACATTGGCCGCACTGAGCAGTCCTTCCATCGCTTGGAATGCGGCCGCACGCTCCTGAGGAGTCACGGTCCCCAAATGGACCATAGCCTGTCGCACAAGTTTGCTTTGTGCAGGAGGAAGCTGTCCCAACAAACCGCGAGATGTAGCGGCGTCTAAGCTCTGGAGCACGATGGCTACGTGCCGAATTCGTTGATCTGATCCGCTGGACATAAGGTTGGTTGATTGGGCTGATACGGCAAAACAGGTACCCAACCTCGACTTGTACGTTTTTGCAAGAATTGCGTCCAGTCCGGAATTTCCTAGCATTAGGGGTTTCGAAACGGTATTCCTGGGCCGTATGCTATCCACGGATACGTCGCTCTCCTCAATTTGTCTGACTTGCCTCACTTATCATGTCGAAGAACTCCAAGATCACTGTCACCGAAGTCGAATTCGAAAAATTCCCTTTTATTTACCGTTCGCCGCTAAAATTCGGGGGCCGGGTAGTCAAGGACGTGACGGTTTTTCGCACAACACTGACCATGGAGGACAAAAGCAAGAAAAAAATGGCTCACGGGATGGGCGAAATGACCATGGGCACTGCCTGGGCTTGGCCGAGCAAGATCCTGACGCCGGAGCAAGTTTTGCGAATTGTTATTGGCTTAGCAGAGAAAATTGCACAGGCTGCCACGAGTCTGGACCCTGCGGGCCACCCTATCGCTTTGGCGACACAATTAAAAGTGCTTGCCAAACAACAAGCCGTTGAATTGGCCGCCGCGATGAAACTTACAGAGCCGATTCCAGATCTGGCCATCGCTTTGGCGATGTCGAGTACCGATATTGCCTTGCATGATGCGTTCGGGCGGCTTCACAATACAAACAGTTTCAATTTGCTTACGCCCGAGATTATTGGCTCTGATTTGTCGCCGTGGTTGGGGGAGGATTTCATAGGGAAGCATTTTAACGAGTCAGTACTGTCCAAGGCCTCATCCACTTTGAACCTCTATCATTTGGTCGGAGCGTTAGACCCATTGTCGGCGGCGGATCTCAATCGAAAAGTTGGCGATGGATTGCCCGAGACCTTGGAGGAGTGGATTAACAAGCAGCAGCTATCCCACTTGAAGGTCAAGATTACGGGCCAAGATCTCGATGCAGACGTTGGACGCGTGTTTGAAATCGATCGAATTGCAATGCGATGCGCACCGACACGCGATTGGTCCTACTCGATCGATTTTAATGAAGCTTGCGAGAACGAAGATTACGTTATCGATTTCCTGGAACGATTGGATCGATTGTCTAAAGATTCGACGCAAAAGCTTCATTACATAGAGCAACCGATGCAACGCGATTTGCGCGCTCGCAAAGAAGTTACGATGCACCGAGTGAGCCGTCTCAAACCTGTAGTCATTGACGAATCGTTGACGGACCTTGACTCGCTCATGTTTGCCAAGCAACAGGGTTATTCCGGAATTGCGATCAAAGCTTGCAAAGGCATCAGTGACTCCCTATTGTTTTCTGCTGCAGCAAAACACTACGGTATGAAAATTTACGTTCAAGATTTAACGTGCGTGGGTGCTTCGTTTTTGACGTCTGCTGCATTGGCTTCCCGAATTTCGGGTGTGACCGCAGTTGAGGGCAACGGTCGGCAATACTGCCCAGCGGGGAACAAGGATTGGGAATCCCTTTACAGGCCAATGTTCCATATTCTCGGCGGAGTTGTGCCGACCGAATTATTGGAAGGAAAAGGCTTGGGATTCGCTTGGCCCAGAAACATGCTTTCGAAAAAATACGCTAGCCTCGCAACTTAGGCTTCCGCTCGGAGCACATGTCTCAAACAATTCCAGCCACCAGCTTTCCGTGTACGTCGGTTAAACGATAACGACGCCCTTGGAACTTGTAGGTAAGCCGTTCATGATCGATCCCCAGGAGGTGCATCATCGTCGCTTGCAAGTCGTGGATGTGGACGCCATCGCTTGCAATGTTATAGCCAAACTCACATGTCTCCCCATAAACCAGACCCGCTTTGATACCGCCGCCCGCCATCCACATGGTAAAACATCGTGGATGGTGGTCGCGACCGAAATTGGTTTGGATTTTTCCTTGGCAATAGTTCGTCCGCCCAAACTCCCCACCCCAGACCACGAGTGTATCGTCCAATAGACCGCGTTGTTTTAGATCGCTAACCAATGCGGCAGCCGGTTGGTCAGTCTCTTTACACAGTTTGGGCAATCCGCCAGGTAGGCCGCCATGGTGATCCCAATCTTGATGGTAAAGTTGGATAAAGCGAACGCCACGCTCGGCCAATCGGCGAGCCATTAAGCAATTGGCGGCGAACGATCCTGGCTTCTCCACGTCGGGACCATAGCTATCGAGCGTGCTTCGAGATTCGCTTGAAGTATCCGCAACTTCAGGCACACTCGATTGCATCTTGAAAGCCATCTCGTAGTGTTCGATTCGATTTTGAATTTCGACATCGTGTGTTTCCAATAGCTTTTGCTCATTCAACTCTCGAAGCCGGTCGAGCATCAGACGTCGACTCTCGCCGCTCACTCCATCTGGATTGCCCAAGTAAAGCACGGGGTCCTTCGCGGCTCGCAACAAAACACCTTGATGCCGTGTCGGTAGGAAACCGCTTCCCCAAAGATGAGCCCCCAAGGGTTGCCCGCTCTTGTCCTTGGTGATTAAAACAACATAGGCTGGAAGATTTGCGTTCTCTTGCCCAAGTCCGTAACTCAACCAAGAACCGATACTAGGTCGCCCCGCTATCTGTGTGCCGGTCTGAAAGAATGTAACGCCCGGACCGTGATTGATCGCCTCGGTAAACATCGAACGAACGATGCACAGGTCGCCCGCAATGTTGGCCGTATGCGGCAGCAATTCACT
>JAYVPE010000210.1:0-7242 GCA_043757575.1 Pirellula sp. | reverse complement strand
GGGATTTTGGTTGGGAGGGACATTATTCAATCGCATGCAAGGCTAGTCATTGCTTTGAAGGTTCAGTAGGCTTTTCGGATTCGACCCACAGTTCATTGGTATCAGGGTGATACCGGTAGACCTTTCCGGGCGGCAGCTTTGGTAGTTTTATCTGCCCAACAACTTCCTTCATGTATTCTTCGTGTGTTTTAGGATCTTTTCCATCATGTAGAGCATTGTACAATTGTGCACTCTTAGGAAGTTCGATTTCAAAAACAATTTTTTCTTTCGTATTGAACAATGCTTTGGCGGGTCCTGCGATGAGCATCCGTGGATCGTTTCCTTTGATATCATCGAGGGAGTTGCCTTGGACTCCCACACCTACCTTGGCAACCTGGTCCGGCATTTCAGGCTCCTTAGGCAGAACGACTGCGGCGGCGGCTTCCTTGTCCCGAATCCGATCCGCTTCCGGCTTGCAGCCCACAACTGGAAAAACAAGACAAACCAGACCCAACAACGCATGCACTTTTCGCATGAATAACCCTCTTGCGAGTTTTCGACAGGAAACATTGGCTTAACAGCTATTAAAATAATAGCTGATGCTCGGTCGATAAGCGAGTCGGTAGGGGTTTAACGATTGGAGCATCGCGATTTGAATAAAAGGAGCGATGGACTAGGGATTTCAGGCGGTTTTGCGACGAAAATCCCGAAGATGCGTGACAAGGAAATCTCTAAACCTTTTATTCAGCGATGCCAATGATCGATAACGACGCGTTCCTTCGACAGGAAGTCGAATCTGCCTCACCCGCGAAATTGCGATGGTTACTATTGCAAAAGGCCCATGGACTAACGATTTCTGTCCGAGACCTTTGGCTTCAAGGGAACGCCGATGAAGCCACACAATGGGTAATCCTGATTCAGGAAATCTTGACAGAGTTGCTTGAAGGCGTAGTTGATCCTGGGCATGAATTAGCAAAACAACAATCCGATTTGTTCATCTTTCTAATCAAGCTATTGGTGTTGTCAGGCCAGTCTCAGGACGTCCAGACACTTGAGAGTTTGACTGAGATCCTTCAGATTGAAAAAGACACTTGGGAAATGCTAATACTCCGTCAAGTCTCCGGATCGGCATCGATTCAGCCGATTCCAGAACACAGTGTTTACGCGGGTTTTGACTTCGAAGCGTAACCGGGTTGTTGGCCTAGATTATTCACAACCCATAAGCATCGGGTTACGAAGAGCAGTAGGGACCACCAAGACACAAATTTTCGACAAAAATTCAGTTTAGCTTGTAGAATGTGGTTTTCGACAGAATCCAAGGTTGGAAGGAAACCATGCGAAGCTCCCAGCTCAAGTCCAACAAACATTCGCTCGATTTCCTGCGGGCTGGAATGACGCTGATAGAATTACTCGTCGTCATTGCGATTATTGGTATCCTGGTCGGACTATTGCTGCCAGCCGTTCAGGCGGCACGCGAGGCAGCCAGACGCATCCAATGTGCGAACAATTTGAAACAAATCGGACTAGCAGCCATACAGCATGCAGATGCATACGGCATATTTCCATCCGGCTGCCAAACTTCAAAGAATTTACCCAGCAATCAACGCTTCATGTGGAGTGGACAGATACTTCCTTTTATTGAGCAAACGACCCTCCGCCGGTCGGTTGACCCAGACTTGCCGTGGGATTCGTTTTTGCCAAACATAACCGCAATGCAGACCGTCCTTACGGTTTTTCGTTGTCCCTCGTCTGGAGCCCCTGCAACCTTCGATCAAGTTGTCGAAAACAGAATTCCATCTACTTATCTTGGGTGCGCATCAGGAACCATTGGAGTAGAGAGTGGACCGGGGCCTTTGATCAGTGAAGAGAATCAAGATGGTGCTCTCTATACGAACAGCCGAACAAGGCATCGCGACTTCACAGATGGGCTAACAAACACAATGCTGGTTGCTGAAGCCCTTTTCTTGCCAGGCGTAGTCGGCCCCGATCACAATAACAGTTTACAGGTCATCGATCATTGGTCTGTAGGATCGCCGGGCATGGGAGAAAACGAGATGTCGGAAGCATTGGGGTCGACTGCGATACTCCCCAACGCTTGGAAGAGAATGCCATTAGGCTTCATCGAAGACATCGAGCTCGGCTTTAGTTCTCGCCATCCAAGCTCGGTACAGGCCGTGTTTGCTGACGGACGAATCCAAGTCATTTCAGAATCCATTTCCGCATCGGTTTGGAGCGCGATAGGCACGAGAGACCGTGGCGAGGTTGCATCACTTGATAACTAGTCGGCGGTCATTTAGTCCGCGGCAATCCTCAGCGTCGCACAAAATCTTGCGAAACGCCTCGCGAAACCATGGATGCATTTCGAATGGTTCCGGACATCGATTCCAATAAGTGTTTTTGGTCGAGATAATTCATGATTGCGACTCGCAGATCAACTGGCAAATGCGATAGCCTCGTAAGATTGTACGATACGCCTTGTTGATAGACCAAAGTCTCCAACCACTGCTGCGGAATCGACGGCTCGTAAATGTCAAGTTTCGCGCCAAGCTTGTGTATGGGTGTTGGATAGCTTCGTTGCTCAATGGTTCTTGCGTAAGTCTTGGCGAACTGCTTTAGATTCTCTTGTTGTCGAATATATCTCGTGGCAGCGTTGGCCGCATTTTCATCAAACTCTTGATAAAGCGCGACAACAAACTGCTGTGTGGAAAGGACGCGAGGACGCTTGGAGTGTGAGTTTTCCAAGCCAGCGGCTTCAATCGTAACGTCCAGCAAATCAGCTCGCCAGGAGTTTGGCACTTCAAATACGATCCGAAATGGACGGGCTCCCTCAAGTGTTGTCTGCGAGGATTGACGCACTTTAAAATACACACCGCGGCGACGTTCAAGCGTGCCAGCGGCGTTCACCAACTCCATCGATGGCTTTTTTGCATAGTGAACGGTTTCATGCGAATTATCATGATAGTAAGCGTATCCCTGCGCCGAGCCCACTCCAGGATAACCACCCGCGCCACGAATGGCTGCTTCCCGAACGCGGTCGCCCTCTTGACTGATTTGCATGGTGCCAAAAACGTCGCTCTGCATTTCTGTGCGAGGCGAATAATCGGCTACCTGAACGTCTTCATGCCGGCTAATAATGCGAACGGTGTACTCTGTGATAACCGCAGCGTCTCCGGGAGCAAACAAAGCCGACACATCTAATTGCACATCGACCATGCGAGAGTTCGGCAACTGGTTCATCAAACCAATCGAACTCGACTCACGTGCAGGTGCCATCGGATTCACGTCAAATGCAACCTGTCCGAAACCAATCGAATCGATCGAGACGGAAACTACAAAAAAGACACAAAATCTAAATAAAGAAACTAAAGTTTTCATATCTCTAAACCCCCTCCATGGCACCGACCGTAAGCTGGCAGAAACGTCAGCTTGCAGCGATAGCTTGTTGTTTATGGATCATCGTTTTACGTCACGATCCGTGCACTCTCGGCTGGCTATCTAGAAGGCTCTTCAGAGCAACCGCCGTTCCATCCTGGAAAAAAGCATCCAAAAAAGCGGAAATCATTTGATGCGGGTTTTCTATTTTTCCCAACCCGCAAGATCCGCCTCTGAGTTACCACAGTGCGTTGTAATACTAACAATGTCTAAGTGTCAGACAAGCGAATCGGACTCGAGAAATTGAGTTGTGAGAAACGCGTTATGGTAAGCCCGGTAAACTCAGCAGGAAGGGAGAGATTGTTAGGACGAACGCTGGCGACCACTTGCATGCCAGCCTGGCTGGCTGCGATCAATTCTGCGTGAACATCTGTCACAAAAACGATCTCAGCGGGATCAATTTGGCATTCAGCCGCAATCCTTTCGTAACTTGCTGCTTCCCTCTTGGTCCCGATCGTCGTGTCGTAGTAAGCACTAAACAAGTCTGATAGATCGCCGAGAACGGTGTATTTAAAGAACATCTTTTGAGCTAGCACGCTGCCGGACGAGTAAATCCGCAAATCCAATCCGCTAGCTTTCCATTCCTCTAGCGATGGAAGAACATCCGCGAACAACTCGGCTCTTAATGCACCGCTCTCGAATCCAAACTGCCACACCATTCCCTGCAATAACTTAAGCCCCGTCGCTTTGCTGTCAGCAGCCATCAATTGGTGACAATGCTCTGACAGTTTAACAACGGCAATGTTATCACCCTTTTGCCAAGCTGGTCCTAGCCAGTCGTCGATCGATGTAATCTTTGCGTCTCTAGCTACCGTTCGGACTGCATCTTGAACTGGAAGCGATTCCCAGTTCTCTACCAAGAATCGTTCTATGTTTTTTTTTGCGTAAGGGAACATAACATCGTAAACAAAACGAATGTCAGAGATTGTTCCTTCGATATCCAATAGGACGCATTGGGCCTGAAGTCTAGCGATCGTCATAGTATTACGGTTGAATCACCGGTTCGACCCGTTTGGACTGAGGCAGGAAACTGCCACCAAAGCACATCGGGGTGAATTCACTGTGTACGCCATGTTCGACATAGTGTGGAGTCCATCCGGCGGTATCTTCAAAAAATCGAATACATCGAATATGTTGGTCGTCGCAAAGGTTGAACCAATGCTTCATGCCACACGGGACGTTGATCATGTCTCCGCTTTCGACGGTCACACCAAAAACCGGTCCACCTTCAGGATCCAAATGAAAAATCCCTTTGCCAGAAACTGTGAATCTGACTTCATCCTCGCTGTGCGTATGCTCTTTGTTAAACTTTTGTAGCATCGTGTCCAGGTTCGGCGTGTCGGCATGGACGTTGATTACGTCCGCAGTGAGGAAGCCACCCTTTTTCTTGATTTGTTCGATCTCTGGAGCATATTCCGTCAAGATATCCTGATCGGTCGCTGTGGGTTGAAGCCGCCCAGCAACTTGCCACTGTTCGAACCAAATCCCAAATGGCTTCAGAAATTCGGAAATCTCGGTTGGATTGTCAATCGTTCGCTGTTGCGACGGAATGAATACGCTTGCCATGATTTTTTAGGAAACAAATGAAGGTACGAAAATGCAGAAATTTAGTAAAAGCAAACAAAACTTTAGCGTTTTCTCGCATGACTTGCAACGACTTGATTGGAACAACTCGGCAGAACCGATTTAACCTGACTCTCTGCCACTGGCCAAAGACACAAGCTTGCGTACACTATTGAGTCGCAGTGGATGGATGGAAACTGCGATATCGAGTTCAGATTTCGTTGTATTTTCAACGCAAAGCCACCATTTCAACTTTGGAGTAGCACTCATGGCCCATACACTGCCCCCGTTACCATACGCTTCTAACGCTATGGAACCACACATCGATGCGCTAACTATGGAAATCCACCATGGCAAGCATCACCAGGCTTACATCAACAATCTGATCAAGGCAGTCGAAGGAACCCCGCTAGAGTCTAAGACGGCAGAAGAATTGATCAAGGACTTGAGCGTCGTTCCCGACGAAAAACGAACTGCCGTCCGTAACAATGCAGGTGGACACGTTAACCACTCTTTCTTCTGGCAAGTAATTGGCTGGAACGCTGGCGGCAAACCCAGCGGTGCCCTGCTCGCCGATATCGAAGCGACCTTCGGCAGCTACGATGCGTTCAAGGAAAAATTTGCGGCTGCGGGTACAACTCGATTTGGTAGCGGATGGGCTTGGCTCGTTGTCAACAAGGGCAAGCTGGAAATTGGCTCTACCGCCAATCAAGACAGCCCTTTGATGGGCAAAGCTGTTGCCGGTATCGAGGGAACTCCAATCCTCGGTATGGATGTATGGGAACATGCCTATTACCTCAAATATCAAAACCGTCGGCCCGATTACATCGCTGCTTTTTGGAACGTGGTCAACTGGAATGAAGTTACCAAACGCTACGACGCCGCCAAGAAGGCTTAGTGTGGCTAGCTCGTCTGGTAGGAAGCAAAGATTCGTAAGCTAGAAATGGAATAGACAGGATGGGGGATTTTATCCTGTTCATCCTGTCTATCGATGTTACTTTTTTCGTAACCGGTCAAGGTCCAGGGCTTTGAGCGATTAAAATGATCGGTTTCCAATCGCACATTCGTTGCGATCGATACAACGATCAAAGTCGGATCTCAATTTAGTTGCCGTCGTTGCCCCCGTCGACGCTTCGGACTCGCCGCCTTGTTTAGCGTGCTAAGAAATCCCAACTTAAAGTGGTCCAACCTTAGCCTTTCTCGATTTTAATTTTTTCATGACCGATCTGATCGCAGCTATTATCCAAGGCGTAGTCGAGGGGTTAACCGAATTTCTACCAGTAAGTTCAACGGCCCATATCCGTATTTCGCAGGCAATTATCGGGATAGATCGGACTGACAGTTTTTGGAAGATGTTCACTGTCTTCATCCAGCTAGGTGCCATCCTATCTGTAATTGCCTATTTCTGGACACGACTTAGAGTCTTTGTCGCCTCATTTTGCGGCCTTGGTTTAAAAACCGACGAGGGAATCTCCAATAAGTCAAAGTGGATGAAACACCCACTCGCCCTAGTGCTTATTAGTTTTGTGGTAACCGCCATTCCCTGTTTCTTGATCGATAAGGTAATCGGCGAGAACTTGGAAAGCCTTCGCATGATCGCAATTGCATTGATCGTTGGCGGGATCGCCATGGTTTTCATAGATCGTTATTGCAGCAAACATGTGACAACGCAACAGATCGACGACGTCAACTTGAGGCAAGCCATTGTGATTGGTTTAGCCCAGATATTGGCTGCTGCGTTTCCCGGTACTAGCCGTTCGATGTCGACTATCGCGGGTGGCCAACTGATGGGACTTTCGCGGAGTGCAGCATTGGAGTTTAGTTTCTTCCTCTCGATACCGGTCATGATAGCGGCCGCCAGCTACAAACTGCTTCAACATCTACGCAAAGAAGCGTTTCCAACAAGCGAACAATGGATCGCACTTTTGGCTGGCTTTATAATGAGCTTCCTGGTCGCCTTTGTCGTCATAGCTTGGTTCATGACATGGGTCCGTAAACATGGCTTCACTCCGTTTGCTATCTACCGCGTGATCGCCGGAGCGGCGCTTCTATGGTGGGAGAGGACAAAGGGGTCAGGCCTCTTTGATTGATACAATTAAGGTTTCCGGGTACATTGGCAGGCATTCTGAAGGACAAAACATGCCAAGGTCACCCACAGCGGATGAGGCTGGGGGATTGTATCACGCTTTGAATCGCGGCAATCTTCGGGCGACAATCTTTCATAAGCAGGAAGACTATGTTGCCTTCGAAAAAATACTTTATGAGGCT
>JAYVPE010000209.1:0-7247 GCA_043757575.1 Pirellula sp. | reverse complement strand
AATCGATTCCGTCCCCCTACTGTACTGCCAATTCTCCAATTGAAGTTACGATCGCTCAAACTGGCGGTGAAGTAAAAATTGACATACCTGTAAAGTTGTTAAGTAAGTCGAAAAAATAGCAAAAGGTCTTCAAACATGCGAATAAATCGATCTATCGGTGGCTTGACGGTAGCAAGACTTGCTTTTTTTTGCGGGCTGTCGCTAGCTGGCTGTACCAATAGTAAGGAGATCCCAGCGTCGACAACAACGATCACGACGTCCGTCCAAGCACGCGTGGAATTATCTGAAGCGACTGCAAGGATCGATGAACTGCATATCCTGCGAGTGGATGTTAAGTATCGTTTTGCTGAGGGGAAGCCGAACAAGTTCTACATGTGTGAAATCACATTCCCAGGTACAGAACGAAATGGATTGAAGGCCATGGAAGCTTGGGAACTGCAAACCAGTGGAGTAATCAAAGCGGGTATCGAATTGCGAGAAGGTGAGGTTCTAAAGGAATTCAAAGTGTCTTTCGCCGAGGCGAACTCGCCAGATCAAGGTTATAAAACCATTTCCAATTCGATCGAGGGAATTGTCGCGGCGCCAGGGTGATCGTAGGTCTATGCTTTATAGCACGCGATTGCGGGGCGTGCTAACCTTGGTAGCGCATTAGCAACGACGATGCATTGATCAATAAAATCCGTTCACGATTCGCTTCGCACATTGTGAGATTTGTTGCCAAATGGCGGTCCATGTCTTGCATGGTCGATGCAGAACCGGCAAGGTATCCGTGATCGCGGTGAACTGTTCGACGCGATGGTTCTACGATAATGTTCTGACCCCCAATTTTGTATTCGCCAGGCGGCATTCCGGCGGCGCTCATCGAGTCACTAATGATGATACTTCGTTCGTTTGGGATTATTCCCAACCAAGAATAGATTAGCCAATCGTGCAGATGGATCCCATCCGCGATCAACGTAATGTAGAGACGATCTCGCAGGGCTAATACGCGTTGAATGATATTATCGTGACGTTCCACTTGATGCATGCAACCGTTGCCAAGGTGTGTAAAGCCCACCAAACCGCTGTCGATCGCTCGTTCCAAAGCTTGAAAACTTGCATCGGTATGGCCCGCAAAGACAAGCACGTTTTTTTTGCAAAGCATGCTAATTATTTTGCAGTCTGGATCTTGTTCGGGGGCGAGAGTCAGTAAACGTACGAAACCCTGTCCCGCGTCGAGCAATCGCATTGCATCGCGCTCATTCGCACGCCGGATGTGTTGCGGGGGATGCGTTCCGTAGTAACCTGATTGGTCGGAAAGGAAAGGACCCTCGACATGGATGCCACGGACCAAATGCCTTAATCCGGGCTTAGCATCAACCATACGAACAATCTTTTGGATACGTCCGCACATGGTTTCGACGGAGTCAGTAATGATTGTCGCCAAAAATCCGACGACTCCGGATTCATGCAGTTTGGTACAAGCAAACTCGAAGTCCTCAGCAGTCAGAGCATCGTCGTTGAAATCGATGCCATAGGCTCCGTTAACTTGCAGATCTAAATACTTCATCTTATAAGTTCTTGCTAGACACGTTCCGAATGGCTAAGAGTACTTGGGCTCAGTTTGACCGCACTCGAATCGTCTAAGACCAAAGTAACATCCCCGTGAGTCTGTAAGATCGACGCTGGGACCATTGGGGAAATCGGCCCATCAACGGTCAAAGCAACGGCGTCGGCTTTCCGCCCGTCCGGTACGCTGCAAATGATTTTTCGGGACTGGAGAATCGCGTGGATTGTCATGCTAATCGCTTGGCTTGGGCAGTAATCCAGATGTGGAAACCAGCCTTCGCCAACTTGCTGACGCCGGCACGCTTCGTCGAGCGTGACGATATGGTAGACCTCGGTGGTTTGGAAATCGGCGGGTGGATCGTTGAATGCCAGATGCCCATTTTCGCCGATCCCAATAAGTGCTAAATCGATTGGGGCCTGAGACCAACATTTCGTTGCCTCAGCGATCACGTTGGCAGAATCCGAGTTGCCATTTAAAAAGTGAAACGAACCGATTGGAACAAGGTCAACGAATCGTTTGGCGAGGTAGCCGTAGAAACTCGCGGGGTGAGCCCGATCTAACCCTAAATATTCGTCTAAATGGAAACCGTCAACGCGTGGCCAATCAATGTCCTCTGCATTCGTCAAGTGTTCTAAGAGTTCGAACTGGCTTGAACCAGTAGCGACAACAAGTCGGGCTCGCGGTTGCTTTTGCAGCAATTCCCGAAGATGCATTGCAGCCAGTGCACCTGAAAAATTTCCCACACCTTGGCTATTTTTCGCGATCTTTACAAGCACAGTTCGGCTCCATATAGGCACGGTTATTGCATTCAGTTCATCCAGAACTACTCAGCATACGGTTTTTGTCGAATTCCGGAGTTAGCCGCTTAGGAAAAACGCACGACAAAACTGGTAAAAGCTCCTTTTTGGCGTAAAAAGCTCCTTTGTTGATTGACAGAGAGGCTTTAACCGCAATAATAGCGGCCTGACGATTCCTCGCATGGAGATAAACAACAATGTCAAGTTCGGTGCGTTTCGCCAAAATTTGCCCAACTTGTGGGCGAACTCTGCAAATCCCGGTCGAGTTATTGGGAAGGGATGTTTGCTGTCATGGATGTGGTGCTGGGTTTAAAGCGAGCGCTTCGGAAGGCGCGGCACCGAGAATCGCTGAGGACATCGACCAACGTGTCGACAGGCTCATTCAAGAAGCGGACAAGCAATTACTGCATTTTTCGCCAGCCCAATTGTAGAATTTTCATTTGCTTCTCTTTCGCCGATAAATCAACTGGATCGCCTGCATTAGCTTTCAATCAGCTTCAATATGCGGTTTCCATGATTCTGGTATTTTTCAAGCGATTCGCTTTCAATTATCATTTGAATAGCAGATCGACCTAGAATTGTCGGTATAACGTCATGCCCAAACAAGCTTGCATAAGAGAACGCAAACGAATCGATGACCACCGAAAGCTCCATCCCACCTGAACCACTCGAAGCCGTTGTGGTATCGATGACGCCTTTGGAGCGATTCGAAGAATATTTGCAAAGCAAAAGCCTGCGAAACACGGAGCAGCGCAAATTTTTGATCGAACAGGTCTTCAATCGGCATGCGCATTTTGATGCTGACCAGTTGATGGAACAACTGCCGACCAAGGGTGATGCAAATTACGTTTCCCGACCTACGGTGTATCGAACTTTGCGAGAGTTTGTCGATGCTGGCTTGCTCAATCGCTTTGAATTGGACGGACGAAGTGTTTATGAGCACGACTATGGATACCCGCAACACGACCATTTCTATTGCACCAAGTGCCGAAAACTGATCGAGTTTACCAGCCCGGAAATCCTTCTGATTAGAGAATCTGTAGCAAAGCAGCACCGATTTCGAGCCCGCAATCATCGCTTCATCATTGAGGGCAACTGCGACGCATGTGCAAAAAAACGTTCGACAGGCCGTCGCCAGGATAGGGTTTAGCGTGGCTTGGTGATCCCCCAACGAGAGTTCGCGGCGGAGACTGCCGTGTCACTATTTCCCGCTCCTGGCTCTACTTGGGGATTGGGCTATTCACTCTTTGCGTCTAAAATCCATTTCTCCTGCGGCTCAAGCCAAACTGAAAGCCGCGTTTGCTTTTTGCGAAAGAGAATTTTGGAATGTCGGATCGAAAGGGAACCGCCTTCGCAGGCGTCGGCGTGGCGATTGTTACTCCGTTTAAGGATGGCAAGCTGGACGTTGCCAGGCTCAAAACGCAGATTGAATTCCAGATTGAATCTGGCACTCACTTTTTAGTTCCTGTTGGAACAACGGGTGAATCGCCGACGCTGACGCATGATGAACATGAACGCGTAATCAGCGAAGTGATTCAGCTTGCCTCCGGGCGATGCAAAGTGATGGCAGGGACCGGTTCGAATTGCACTGCGGAAGCATTGCGATTGACCCGTTGGGCTGAAAAAGAAGGTGCCGACGCTTCTTTGCAAGTCGCGCCCTATTACAACAAACCAACGCAGAATGGTTTCTATCAACACTTCAAGGCGATTGCAGAAGATATTGGGATTCCGCATTGCGTTTATAACATCCCTGGTCGATCCGCAAAAAATATCGAGCCTGAAACGATAGCGAAGTTATCCGAACTGCCAAACATCACGATGGTCAAAGAGGCGACCGGCTCATTAGATCAATGTTCTCAGATTCTGAATTCGACCAATTTAACAGTCCTCAGCGGCGACGATTCACTCACATTGCCAATGATGAGTATCGGCGCTCAAGGTGTCATATCCGTGGCTGCCAACATTGTTCCTAAGGAATTGATCGCAATGGTTGCAGCAGCCGCTCAAGGCGACTTTAATACTGCATCCAAACTGCACCATAAATTGTTCCCGCTGTGCCGTGACATGCTTTCGCTCGCAACGAACCCAATTCCTCTCAAAAGTGCGATGAAGTTGCTGGGGCGCGATACAGGCGAGTTGCGATTGCCAATGACTGAGTTAGAGGAGTTTGAGATTGTAAAACTTAGAAAAACACTGACAACCTACGGGCTGCTGTAGTTTCCGCTCGTTGCTACATCCAGCGGCGACGGCGAAAATAGATGAGCAAACCGAACGCAACCAATCCCATCAGTGTTAACGAAAACGGATAACCGTAATACCATTTCAATTCAGGCATATTCCAGGGTGACGAATTCTCGAAATTCATTCCGTACACGCCAGCGATAAACGAAAGCGGTATAAAGATCGTCGAAATAATCGTTAGTACTTTCATGATTTCGTTCATGCTATTACTCACGCTGGAGAGATAAAAGTCCCTCATGTCGGACGTCAGTTCACGATAGGTATCCACAGCATCAACGACTTGGATCACGTGATCGTAACAATCCCTCAAATGAATGCGAGTGTCTGGGCTGATGTGTGGTAACGTATCCCGAACCAATTCATTGACCATTTCTCGGTGGGGGCGAATCGCTCTTCGCAACGCGAGTAGTTGCCCTCGCAAATGATGGATCTTGCGCATTTGTGTTGGGTGCAAGCCATCGATAATTTCAGCCTCGATTGTCTCTACTAGTTCTGCCAAGCGTTCCATTACAGGGAAATAGCTGTCGATCACGGCGTCGAGCAACGCATAGAGAAGGTAGTCGACACCCGAATCGCAAACTTTGCCGCGATGGGTTCGAATGCGTTGTCTCAGCGGCTCCCAGCAATCGCCCGGCCGTTCTTGAAAGGACAGCAGCACTTGTTTCGTGAGGAAAAAAGACAACTGCTCCGTTTGACGCGCATCCTCGCCGTCCACCATGCGCGACACAATGAAAATGGAATCATCGAACTCATCCACTTTGGCACGCTGATGGACATTAACAACGTCCTCCATCGCGAGCGGGTGTAGTTGCAAAAGTTGAGCAATCGCCGCGAGATGTTCCTGACTACCAAGTCCGATGACGTCAATCCAAACGCTTCGGTATGCAACCAACATTGAGCGAATTTCAGCGACGTCCTTCACCTCTCGTTCATGAAACTCCGATCCTCCGAACGCCATAACACGAATGCTCGTAGGATTTGCATTCGGATCCACAATCATCGAACCCGGAGCGGTACCAGGTTGAAAACGCCGTCGCCGATTTTGCGATTTTGAAGTTTTTGTTTGCTTTCTTGCCATAATGCTTTTTCGCGATTAGACCAGACGGTGCTTTTGAATCAAGAAATTAGCTTTCAAAATTGCGACGCACGAAGGAGCATGAGTTATCTCGCTTTCGATGACCATTCTCAATACTTCGTCGAACGGCAATTCAACTCGTTCAATACGTTCCGTACTTTCCATATTGGTATGGGTGAAACGCAGGTCGGTAGCAAGGAAAATTTGCGTTGGTGATAACAAAGCCGCAGTCAGTGGGTCGACAATTCCCAGCGGGAGCAGTCTGCCAGCGACGATGCCAACCTCCTCCTCCAGCTCACGAGCAGCCGCGACCTCGGGTGTTTCTCCATCTTCAATTCCGCCGCTTATACCCTCAATGGTGTCCCGTCCCACTGCGTAATGAAACTCTTTGGTCATGTAGCAGGTGCCGTCGTCTGCGACTGGAATGACGCAGACCCCGGGTTTGATCCGAACGGTAGAGTAAGTCCCTGGCTCACCGTCCGGACGAAGAACGTTATCCATGCGAACAGTCATCCATGCATCTCGGTATATTTCATTACTTTGAACAATAGTCCAAGGTCCATGTTTTCCAGAATTTCCATTGCCCCGGGTCGTTTGTTGCATGTGTTCGCAGTCAAAGTGAGGACTTTTACTAAGTTGGGAATTTCGCGTCCAATCGTTTTACCAGAAAGTGAGCTTCTTCCCCAGGCGTCCTAAGTCGGCAATTCGTGCCTTCGCCTCATCATCCGCTTCGAGTATTGAACGGACAAACAGGTGAAGTGTTTGTAGGAGGAATCAGGTTGGATAGTCCCAGTTGTAACGTTGTTTCCGGTCCTACACGTCACTTTGGAGAGCTTACTGCTCGATCTGACATATCACGATGCATCCCATTTGCCCCAGATCCTTTTTCGAACTAGCTTTCCTGATGTACCGACTCGTATTAGCTCCATCGAGGAATTGCATCTATGAATTTTCGATCCGTACGCTCGCTCAAAAAGCCAAGCTGCTATCGCAAGACCACTAAGCTCGGGATCGAACAACTCGAATCTCGATTAATGAATTCGATCGATAGCCTGTCGACCAATCTACAACTTCTCAGTTCGCCTGGGTTGTTCGGAACAACTCAGATTGTTTCGAATACATCGCCATCGGTCGCGAGCCCCTTAAGTCTAAGCAGAGGAACTTCGGTTTCTGGTCGAACCGCCGCCTTTACGGTATTGGGGGCGGACGAAGCCGGTGAGTCAACGCTGAAATACAATTGGCAATTGATTGACATGCCCTCAGGAGGAACAGTAACGTTCGCTGCCAACCAAACGAACGCCGCCAGGAATAACTCTCTCACATTCAATAAGCCTGGTGAGTATCAAATTCGTGTAACGATCGTGGATGCTCAGGGACTTACAGCCACTTCTACTCTGCAGTTCAATGTAGTGCAAACGTTGACCCGATTCGTAATCAAAACACCTGAGGGGAAAACGGTCACTCCGGGTGCTGCGATTAGTACGGGCGAAACGAGCCGAAGTCTTACGATTCAAGGACTCGATCAATTCGGTGCACTGATGGAGCATCAGCCGACTATTGTATGGCAGGCAAGCGGTGTTCCGAC
>JAYVPE010000208.1:0-7249 GCA_043757575.1 Pirellula sp. | reverse complement strand
CGAGCCAATCCAAAGTCCGTAACCATGGCTCGTTTCTCGCACGATGCTTCAAGAAGAATGTTGCTAGGCTTGATGTCGCGATGAATCATGCCCTTGTCATGTGCGGCTTGCAGCCCATTGGCGATTTGGATCCCAATCGAAACGACTTCGTTGACTTCAAGCGGTCCGTCCTCGTTGATTTTGTCTTGCAAGGTGATACCTTGGATATACTCCATCACCAAATAGGGGATCGGCTCCTCCTCGACACTGTAGACGCTAACGATATTCTGATGCCGGATTGCAGCCCCAGCTCTGGCTTCGCGCAAAAATCTCTTGCGGGCAGGTGAGGTCAGGGCCAAATGTGGCAACATGACCTTGATCGCGACGATTCGCAACAACTTTTCGTCCCGAGCCTTCAGCACCAATCCAAACGCACCTTGCCCAATCGATTCCAGCACATGATAGTGTCCGATTCGGCCCAAGACGCCCGGTTCATCAACAGGTTCAAGAAAACTCAATTTGGATTCGGCGTTGGATTGCTGTTCCATCGCAGTATCATGAAAAAATTGTGTCATGGAATCAGACGCCTCTTGAGTAAAACCAGATGAACTCAACTCGTGTGAATCAAATCCAGCAAACGAACCCGTCGCCGAACCTCCTCGGGATTTTGAAACCGAATCTAGCATTGGGGTTTGGAGAAAGTTTCCCATTTTCCTGGCCGACTGCAAAAGTTCGTTCAGGCGAGCCCGCAGGGTTGCGTCCCCCTGGCAGGCTTCATTGAGATAATGCTCTCGCAATATTTCGTCGGTGATTTCAACTGCCACCTGAAAAAGGACTCTCTCTCGCATTGATCCGATACTCAATCTTTCCCAAACTCAAACTTGCTATAAACTTATGCTCCATTGGCGAAGAAACTACGCCAATTTTTTAAGAATTGTCACCCAGCGATCGCTGAACCTCGGCGTAAAGCCATGATCTTGCGTACGCCCAGAGTCGATCTGCTGTCCTTTTTGAAATACCCAGCGAATCAGCCGCTTGTGCGATTGTCAGGCCAGCGAAGTAGAGGAGTTTGACGAGTTCTGCCGCAGTTGGCTCAATCGAATGAAGCTTTGAAAGTGCTTCGTCGAGCGCAATCAAGTCCTCGGAAACGCTATTGTCGATAAACAAGGAATCCAGTTCTTGAATGTCCTGCTTCGACCAATCCCCACCACGCTTTTGCCTGTTCCTTCTGCGAGCATGATCCACAAGCACACGACGCATTGCCTCCGCCGCTGCACCTAAAAAATGGTGTATGCCATCCCAAGTCAACGTTTTCTGATCCGCCCCAGTCAGCCTGAGATAGGCTTCGTGTACCAAGGCAGTAGCTTGCAGAGAATGGCCCACGCCTTCACTGCGCAATTTTGCAGCGGCCAAGGTGCGAAGCTCATCGTAAACCAGTGGTAAAAGAGCTTCTGTTGCTTGTCGATCACACTTGCCGATTCGCTCCAACAATGCGATTACATTTGTCATTCCGCACCGCCCCCCTGCGTATGGTATCAGCGAAGTTTCAATCGATGGATTGTACCATAAATACCAACGATTGACACCGACTGATTCCAGGGCCCTTTTCACCCTAGTAGTAGATGCGATAATGCACAACTCAAACCGGCTAAGACTGGAGTTCACGCATGCAAAGAGCATTAAGCTCGTCTGAGCCGCTCGTCGGTCATCAATGCCTTGTCGCCGAAGTTTCTTGCGATCCGCTTTGCTCATTGGTCGAGCTGAATAGTCTTCGTCTCCATCGTTCGAGTGCCTATTGTATGAAAGATTGCAACGAACGCTCTAACTTTCAACTACTTTAACGATCGGTTTTGATTCCCACACAACATTTTGTCGTTCGAAAAAAGTGTGCCACGACGCTCCGCCGTCGTGATTCGCGACGGCGGAGCGTCGCGGCACACTGCTGCAACCCACTTGCTCAAATTAACTGGGTTCGAACTCCGCCAAACGCCCAGTTGTGCTCGCTACGAATCCAGGACAAGTTAATTCGCCTCCGCACTCCGGTTCATCGCATCACAAGTGCCGTTAAGCTGCAGATCCTGTTTGAAGGCAAGTGCAGCTACGGATAGAGGTTTTTTAGGGTTTGGATTTCGATTGGCCATGGTAGGCTCCCTTTGTAAACGTGCAGCGGACCGCAATGCGATAAGCGGCATCGAGAAACGGCCACTGCCAATGGAGCTACTGTGGCTCAAGCAAAGACAAATGGAAGCGAAACAAATCCATGGCCACGCACAAATGTCCAAGCTCGATTACTGAACTGCCGCGCTAGCGGCTTACTTGAAACAGAGCGTGCCATCCAATTTACAGGTAGATTTCAAACTGCCCCCTCGCCTACAAGCACGCAAAGATAGCTTTCCGGTTTTTCCCATTTCAATCGTACAGGTCGATAATTTTTGTAGAATGCTTTTTGCACGCTTCCATGCTCAATACCAAAACTGCCTTTGATGCTCCAAACTCTCGCTGTTTCTAATTATCGATCGCTCCTCAATTTTGTTGTTTTGCTGAGATTAGGCAGGAGCAGATCCGTTCACCGTCGCGGTGTATTTGAAATACATGACTTTGAAATCGCGTTGCGTTTACAACGGTGGACAGCCGTCAGTTGTCTTGCATTGATCGCTGCGACTTGGCGTCTATGGATTCCGCAAACGGTTTTCCCACAAGTGCCTGCTTTCGCAATCCTGTGCACAGCGCCCGCGTGGATAGATTGGATCTGTTTAGTATGTTTGATAGCTGGACTTAGTGTGTTAGCAGCAGGACGGTTAGGGTACTTGAACACCAGCGGATGTCTCTTGGTGTTGGTGTCGCTGCTAGTATTTTTCTGCTTGGATCAACATCGCTTCCAGCCTTGGGCCTACCAGTTGTGGCTGTTCACAGCTATCTGGCTATGCTGTGGTGTAAACTATCGACTCAACTTGATGAACTGGCTATTGATCAGTATCTATTTCTATTCCGCGATGGGGAAACTCGATTTTGAATTCCTACACACCGTAGGGCAACAGATGCTCGGAGCCATAGCGAATTTGGTAGGTCAGGACTCATCGAACATTTCAGCTTCCCTGAAAATTGCTTTGGTCGCAATTTTTCCAGTAGTAGAACTTGCTATCGCCGTTGGATTGGCCTGGGCGACAAGTCGTCGCCTTGCTGGGTTATTCGCGATTGGCTTGCATCTAGCCCTGATTGTCATCCTGGGTCCGTTGGGGCTCAACCATCGCCTCGGGGTGCTGATCTGGAACGCTCAGTTTGTTGGCCTAGCTTACTTTCTATTCGTTGCAAAGCGGATATCGGTACCTGGCAGCGAGATCGCTGAATCGCCGCTTGAACCGCAGCATGCGGGCCAGCGGAAAGGTTTTCGGCAAACGCTTTGCGGTGCGTTAATCGCGTTCGTGATAGTGATGCCTTGCACTGAGCGTTTTGGCATTTGGGACCACTGGCCAAGCTGGGCTCTCTATGCACCGCACAGCAGTCGTGTTGTTGTGGAAGTGGCGGCTCCGAGTGTTCGTCGATTGCCTGTCGAATTGGTGGCGTTGATTAGCCTGCCAGCGCATGAGGCTGATGAGATGCCAGTTTGGGTCAGAATACCTATCGATGCTTGGTCGCTTCATTCCCTTGACACACCTATTTACCCGCAATCCAGATTTCAGCTTGGAGTAGCACAGCAACTTGCGAGCCTTCTTGACTCTGAGTTTCAGCTCCGAGTCACAGTCCTGGGTACCGCCGGTCGGTTCTCTGGTCGCCGCCAAAGTACAATGCTCGAAGGCAATTTAGAAATTGCGAATGCAGGAGGAAACTATTGGTTCAATACGACTCCCCGCCGACAGTGATAGTAACTTGCAGAAAGCCCGTTATCCCGGTGGCCAAGTCAGTGTCCGACCGCCGAGGAGATGGTAGTGTAAATGTCCTACCGACTGTCCGCCATCGCGACCGCAGTTCATAACGACTCGGTAACCTGACTCATTGACATTAAGGAGTCGAGCAACCTTTTGAATGACAATCTGCAGGTGGCCAAGTAGATTCGCGTCTTCAACTGCCGCATGATCCAACGAATCGATTTGTCGTTTGGGAATCACCAACACATGGATCGGGGCTCGTGCATTGAGGTCATGAAATGCCATGCTTAGCTCGTCTTCGTAAACGATTTCGGCAGGGATTTCTTTGCGAATGATTTTGGAAAAAATGGTTTCCGGCATTGAGATTTGTTTCATGTAGGGCAGGCTGTTGGTCTCTCGGCACGCTGCCGAAAGCCCGGCATCTGCCTGCAGACGTTGGAAGTCAAAATCATTTTGGGTAAATCATAACTGGGATTGGCAGTTTACGCTTCGTCTATTACCACCCTAAGCCATAATCCTCACCGTGATTGCTTGAGCCGCCCCAGAATGTGCCATGCTTCCAATCAAACCAGATGGCGTTGATAGGTCCAGATGTTCTCTCTTGGAATGTCTGCCTATACCCCATTCTGCTGAGTTCTTTTCGAACCCAAGATGGCGTTTGCTCGTTGAGCGTTAAACCGCCCGGACTCTTCTCGTGATCGCCAAAGCTAGAATGCATTTGCAATGTCTTGAAACTGGGTGCTTCGCAAGCTTCCTGCACGGTCATGTTAAACTCGACCATGTTCAAAAAGAACTGAAGGAGTAACTGATCCTGTTCGTCGCCAGCCTGCTTCGCAAACGACAGAAATGGCTTGCCTTGCTTCATTGCCAGCGTCGGCGTCAGTGTGACTCGCGGACGCTTGCCCGGCTCGACGACATTGAATGGATTCTCTATTGCATCCAGTACGAAGGATTGCATTCGTTGACTGAGCCCAACACCAGTGTTACCAGCAATGCATGCTGGAACCCATCCGCCGCTCGGGGTCATACTCACTACCCAACCCTCCGCATCGGCGGCCTCGACTGAAGTCGTTCCTGACTGAAAACTTTCCAAGAATTTTTCGTCCATGAGAGGATTGCCAAGCTGGTGAACCCCTGCACCTGAGCTACTCCATTTGTTCAGCATGTCCATATAGGGGTTAACCTTCCCCTCGAAGGGATAGGGGTCGCCTGGTCCTATCTTTGGATTGTTCCGCTCAGGGTCAATTAGCTTGCTGCGATCTTTCGCGTACTCCTTAGAAAGAAGTCCCCTCATCGGTTCCTCGGGCGGAAAAGCAGGATCGCCGTAATAAAAATCGCGATCCGCAAACGCAAGGTTCATCGCTTGGTACATCGTGTGAATGTAATTTGTCGAATTGTAGCCCATCCCCTTCAAATCAAAGTTTTCGAGTATGTTGAGCATTTGAAGCATGACGGGGCCTTGGGTCCACTGTTGAAGTTTGTAGACGTCAATGCCTTTGTAGCTAGTCATCATCGGTTCCTCAATTTTCACTTGCCAGAGAGCAAGGTCTTGTTCCGTGATCAAGCCACCCTGTTCTTGGCAACCGCGTGCAATTTCTTTTGCGATATCCCCTTTGTAGAAACGATCGTTCGCAGCATAGATCGCTTCCTTGCGTGACGACCCTTTTTTGAGTGACTCTTGCTCGGACGCAACCATTTTTCGTAACGTCTCTAACAGATCTTTTTGAACGAAAATTTCACCGGCATTTGGTGCTTCTCGCTTTTCGCCAAGATGCGGAAGAAAGACCTTCTTGGAATAGGGCCACTTCTTAATTTGCGCTTTTCCACGTTCGATTGAATTGGCAGTCTGAGCTTCGATTGGATACCCTTCGGCCATTTGCATGGCCGGAGCCAACACGTCGGCCAAACTCATTGTGCCGTACTCGGCCAATAGGGTCATCAATCCACCTGGAGTTCCCGGAGTGACTGCCGCCAAAGGGCCGTACTCAGGCGGGTACTTCATCCCCTTGCTCTTGTAGAACTCGGCTGTTGCACCGGTTGGAGCAACACCGAGCGCGTTGATCGCGATAACTTGTTGGGTGTGCGGGTTGTAGATGAGAGCCTGTGTTTCTCCACCCCAGCTCAATACGTCCCACATGGTGCATGTAGCAGCGAGCATAGCGCACGAGGCGTCCACTGCGTTACCACCCTTGCTGAAAACCATGGCTCCTGCGGTGGCCGCCAGCGGTTTGCCGGTGACTGCCATCCAGTGCCGTCCATGAAGCGGGGGTTTCTGGGTGGTTACAGGTAGGTTATTAAACTCCTGGCCGCTGGCGTTGTTAAAGAGAAAGGTCAAGCAAAGCAGAGCAGGAATTTTTTTCATCGTTTTGTCCACAACATAATGAATCAGCGCGTTCTAAATCCGCGTCGGTAGCCGTTAGATATTGGGTTGGAATTCTTGCTGGACAACGATTCCAAATCGTCGACATTTGACATGTTGCCGCCAATTTGCTGGATCGCTTGATCCACCAGCCTCGGATTGAGTGTCGGGTTGAGCGTCGGAGTGCTTTCTCCTTCACCAGATCCGGTTATGGACGATGTCGTCGTGGCAGGTGTGAAGTTTAGTTCAGACGGAGTAGCTTGGATGCGGAAAAGTGAGGAGTTCCCTTCCTTGCCTCGCATGACGACTTTTGAGTCGCTCACCGGCAGAGTAGCTTGGACGTTTTGATTGGTCGGGTTTGTTGCTCGAATCGTCAATTGGCTGCCAGCTCCGTTGAGAGAGACTTTGACATTGCTGAAATTCCGCCAATCACCCTGACCATCGTTCCACACAGATTCACTGCTAGGAGTCACCGCAGCGGTGATACCACGTCGCAGGTTCTGTCCCATAAAATCACGGATATCAATATACTTGGATTCTCGCGTTCCAATATTAAATGTCGTCGTCAGCGAACTTGTCGCGCTTGCTGCTGAGCTAACAACTACGGACGGGGTAAAGCTCTGAATGAAAGGCAAATCAGGCAATGTGAATCGATAGTCTCCTGGTCCAACATTAACAACCTTTGCACCGTCGGCTGTGAATACGAGAGGCACGACGGTCGTACTGGCACTACTGCCAGCAGGAGGAATCACTTCAACCGTAAATGGCAATCCCCGCAGTCCTAAGGGGACTTGAATGCCAACGTCGCGGGGTGTGAAATTACGCACGTTGAGCGTCACAGTAGCCGTAGCCGTCAAATTACTGCCATCACCTAGGGTGTATGTGAAAGTAACCGTTCCCGTGAAGTCCGTCGTTGGCGCACTATAGAGTATGGTTCGACCGTTTGGTCCGATCTGGACGTTCCCTGTTCCTGTCGCAGGTTGAGTGACTGCCGTGACAACGAGGGTCTCACCCGCATCGACCGTAAAGTCGTTTGCGAGAACGT
>JAYVPE010000207.1:0-27073 GCA_043757575.1 Pirellula sp. | reverse complement strand
CGGCCAGTGCGCCAAAAGTATTGCCCGGACAGTAATGAACTGCGGCATGGAGTACACGATGGGGCGTTAACGTGTGCATGGCGAAACAATACGCCTTGCTTTGCAATTTTATCGAAGTTGGGTGTGCGAACCACATCATTGATGCCACCTTTTCCGTTTACCTCAGAGTAGATACTTGCATATCGCCCCCAGTCATCGGCAAACAAGAACAAAATATTCGGCGGTTTGGCTTGAGTCGCTAACATGGGCTCAGCGGCACGCAACGTTGCGTTTGCACTGGCGAAGGAAATTAGCAACAACGAAATAAACAATGGGAGTTTCATAAGTGGTACTCAAGCGAGATGGAAATTAGCGGTCGGTATCGGTGGGGTTTCTGTCAGGGTGTTGCGCCGCCTCGTTGCATTTGGACGCGGAGAGCCCTGAAGTGTTCGCCAGCGATCTTCTTGTTCGTAATTGTACCGTTCCAATTGGCTTGTGTTGAACTCTCGTTTTTTCGATAGAAAATAGCTTGCGAGGCAAGCAAACCTTCCAAGTGGCCCGCGCCCGTTTCTCAATTGACCTGAATGGTTTACCTCACGTTTTTGAGATTCGATCCCGTTGTATGACGGATTATCGAATGTAGCGTCGCTCGTCTTTCGAACACAAAATCGCGTGGCATTTACATTTCAAAGCGCAATGCGTTTTGTCCATTTGCTCCACGCACCACGGTGACTGTGTGGGGGCCGGTCCCTCGCTTAGCTTTCTACAACACGCAACCACAAACCTTTCAAAGAACCTTTCAATCCTTCTGGAAGCAGGGATTGGTGGTTAGGATTCGATTTCTACTTTGCCAGCGCGTCCATTTTCCATTTCACTTTCCGTATTCTTGGGGTTTTCGATGAAGCATTTTCTATTAACAGTTCTGCTGTGGTTCGCAATGACTGGTTGTGGCGGCAAACCCATCACCAAAGACAATTACTCGAAAGTCAAATCTGGTATGACGCTCGCCGAAGTTGAATCGATCCTGGGCAAAGGGACTGAGCAAGGCAGCAGCGACGCCAGCTTTGGAGGTATCTCGATCGTCATAAAAAGCATGGTCTGGCAAGACGAAGACAAGATCATTTCGATCACCTTCTCGCACGACAAAGTGCAGGCGAAAACACAGATCGGCTTATGAATTTGGTTGGCACGTGGCATTGACTGAAATTTGTAAATTAGAAGCATGAAAGTAAACCGATTGAAAAAAATCGCCAAACTACTGTCGCTGATCGATGGAAGTCAAATGTTGCTCGCAAGCCTCCTCATGGCGCTTTACCGTTACCTCGGTCCGAATGCGTTTGGCGATATCGGCAAAGAGTCTGGCGTCAACATGCGACTTTTCTTACTCACCGCCGGCTTGGTCCCTCAAGCCGGCTTAGGATTAATTATGATATGGCTCGGCCTACCCTGTCGCAGTCGTATGCAAACCTAGCATTTACTTCGAGAATTCCTCGATTACTAAGAGAGAGAGCGAAGAATCACATGAGTTACCCTTCCATACACCGTATCGTGCATTGCGATTGGGGTGTAAAAAATTCGAAGCGAGCGATGTGCATGGCAAACAGACGAGACAGTGGCTGGAGCATCGATCTGCTTTCAGATGTTGGCGAAACATCGACGCTGCTACAACGAACGCGGGATGACTTGAATGGGGACCAACGTGTGCTCATCGGATTCGACTTTCCGATTGGATATCCAAAAGCGTATGGTGAAATGACTGGTTGCGCTCGATTCTTAGACGCATTACCGAACTTTGGGAATGGAGAGTGGAGCGATTTCTTTTCCAAAACTGATGATTC
This sequence comes from Pirellula sp., assembly GCA_043757575.1. Lineage (GTDB taxonomy): Bacteria > Planctomycetota > Planctomycetia > Pirellulales > Pirellulaceae > JBKCUI01. The sequence goes on along the minus strand of JAYVPE010000207.1, from coordinate 25,256 downwards.
AGAACTGGTTAGCATCCACCGTCCTTTTTACCCTAGGACTGGCAAACCCAAAGGCAGTACAAGTGCTCAGAAGCAAGAGGATGCTCTGGGGATATTAAGGCCGGAGCTATTTCGTAGATGCGAGCGGCGGACTTGCTACAGAAATGAAGCGAGCCCGCTGTTCTGGACGATTGGAGCAAAGCAAGTTGGATCCGCAGCAATGTGCGGTTGGGAAGAAATCCTGCAGCTGCTAATCGCTGAGGAAAACCGGGGTTTTCAAATTTGGCCATTTGAAGGAGATTTGGCGTCTATGACTCGAAGTGGTCGTGACATTGTTGTGGAAACTTACCCCGGCGAAGCATACAGTCACATCGGATTTCCCCAGTTCTGGAGTGGCAAGACAACACAGGAAAAACGTAGAGCGCGAGCCAGTAATATTCTCAACTGGACAGAGAATAATCACGTGACGGTCTCGGAACAAATTCTAGCTCGAATCCAGGACGGCTTTGGGCCGGAATCCAGTGGCGAGGATCCTTTCGACGCGGTCGTTGGAATGTGTTCAATGATTGAGGTTGTTGAGGGAAGACGCCGAGAAGGACCCGAAGGTTTTAGGAACCTAGAAGGAATTACAAATCATGAGGGATGGATTTTCGGTCAAGAATACAATGAGGTATGACGCGCCCAAATGATGAGAAAACGCTAGTGGATCGATTTGATGCGAAGGCTTAGGTGATCGCAGAGTATGGTGTCACCATGTACTTGGATGACCAGCCAGAGATGCTCAAGAACATACCTCCTGGCGTGAATGTAATGCTGTTTCGCAACGAGGGTAACTTCGACTTTGCCGATCAGCGATTGATGTTCAGCGGTGAAACCAGCAAAGAGGTCGGCTGAGCTTTCAGCGAAGGCGGACGGATCTTGTACGTAGTGTGAACTTATTTAAAGCGAGCGAACAATGAAGAAAACGGTTTGGGAATATTTGGACTTGATGTACGACGACGCGACGTGGCCTGATACCGATCCGGTCGTGTGCGTCGATTCGTTCTGGGGCGATCGCAAGCTGGCACTGCAAGACTTGATCGATGCTCATGGCGAAGTTGCTTTGACCGAGGACGATTCAGATGCCCGCGATAAGTTGTGGGACGAAGGTAGTGAATTCCCCGGATGCGTCGCAATGGTTGCTGCTCCGCAACTGATGCTAGATGTCATCGTACGTGGGTTGCGGGTGATTGCGAAAAGTCATTTTGATCACATGCTCGACCTGTTCGAAGCAAGCCAGGGTGAAAGCCAAGAACGGCTAGCTTACGTCATTGCCCTACATGGCCTTGGAAGCAGCGAGTCCAGAGCCGCCAAACTTTTGCTTGCTGCATCGGCTGATAAATTTTCTCCAGGAATTGACAATCTTCGCTCGTTTGCTTTCCAAGCGTTCGGAAAACTTGAACAGCCCAGCGACGCAATGATCGATACGATCACACGTGCTGCGGAAGACAGAGGTTCACCGCAACCGCTCCGTTCGGTCGCCATCGAATGTTTGATGGACATGGGACCGGTGGCCTCGGCAGCGATCCTGGTTCTTCGGGCCATCAAGGAAACTGACGAAGATTCTGACTTGCGGATGTTTGCTTGGTCCGCATTAAAATCCGTTTCGGCCGACGGCAAAGAACACCCAAGTGGTGGCACCATCGCGGAGCACATGCGGTCCCTTGGTCATGGAGTATCGGAGCCTGAAGATGAATAGCGAATTGATGCGTGTGCGTGAGTTTCACTCACATATCGGTGAATCGGTTTCTAGTGCCCCTCGTTTACTCGACCACGAAACAGAATCAGACCGCGAACTGGCACAAATGCTCCGGCAGATTATCCAGTCGTTCAATGGGCGGCAAGAAAAGCCCTCTCAGCTGATCCGACGCACATTGATGGCGATCGAAGAACTTGCGGAATGGATCGAAGCGCATTCTGGAGCCGATCTGGTAGCAGCAGCTGATGCTTGGGGCGATCGAGTGTACGTGTTGCTTGGCGATGCGGTCGCAGCGGGTTTGCCTGCTGACGCTATTTTCGATGAAGTGCATCGTTCCAACATGACCAAATTTGGAACCAACACCACTTCGGGCAAAGGAATCAAAGCGGATGGTTTCAAGCGTCCGGAGTTGCAGAACATTTTGCAGAAAGCGATGATGAATTTTGAGACATAATGTGACACCAACCTTGATCAGGAATTTAGTTTGAACCCTCAAATCGGAATTTGGTGGGACAATGGCAGAGAAATCGTTGCGTTTCCACATGAGCCAGGTCGCCCAAGTCAAATAATGGGTTTATGCGATAGCGAAAACTCCCACAATGATTTGTGGCCGGAAGCGGCAATGCGCTATGACGCTGGCGAGGACGACGAATACTTCTCGATTCCTCGCGGGCGAGTACTTTGGAATCCGGTGAAGCTGCAGTCGATCATCTATCACGGCAATGGAACCAATGCAGCTAGACTCAAGGAAATCGCAGCGATCTTCAAGCTAACGGATTGGACGACTCGAACCGACATCCACTACATGATGGGTAATGCTGCGGACCACGCGTTTGATGACTGATACCTGTTGTGATCTGCGAGTCGCATTTATCCTTGACTCTTTTCAACACGGATCGTGGTCACTCCTATGCCCAAGGCTTGAACCAGTTCTGACCAGTTCTCCTTCCACTCCGAATTGCTCTTGATTGGAGGGAGTCCAAGAACTTCGAGTGCCTCTTCGTCGTAGCCGTTTATCTTCCTGTCGGTTCCCATCCAGTAAATCATTCGAGGAACCAAATTCTTTTCCTCCCAGGACCGAAGCTTTTCAATGGTTGAAACGGTTGAAATGCTCTTGTCAAATACCCAGCTCCAATCTCGTCCGACTGTGAAGGCTCTCCTGGATCGCCATTTTTAAGAAATTGAGAATATCGCGACCTGAAGGCTTGTTTGCATTCGGGTGAGCTGTCGGATGACTATGCCAAGTGCAAGGTTGGCACTCGTGAGTGTTCGCGGAAACGGCACCACAGACTTGGTAGCGAATCTCATTCTCAGTGATGAATCCACCGTACTCGAAATCGGGGGCTGACGGTAACATACGGTAGACTTCTTCTGCCGACATCGAAGCAGAGATTGCGATACGGAGTTCCTCTGAATCAAGTTCAAAGTCATCGACCCCGTTGGTATGCTCGTAAAGCGTTTGGTACGCATGCTCGTCCATGAAGGGCTTTGGCAAGTACGCTGGCAAATTTTCTTCAAACATCTTCTGTTCTCTCGTTTCTTGAAGGTATGGGAACCGGTGCCGATGCAGGCTACTCCGCTTTTTTCCATCCTGGAAGTCGATTGATCTGGATATGCATGGGATCAGCTGGGAAACCTTCACCATGCTCAAATGTCCTCAGGTGGGTTTTCGTTGCTTCATGACAGGAATGCTGCATCTGCATCTCACGCCATAAGAGCGGACCAGCGAATTCATAGGCTTCACCGCCAACTAAAACCAATAGTAGGTTTTCGATGTTACGAGTTGATTTGCGTAACTCGTGGCACAGTTGCCGCACTTCATTGGCGGAAAGCCCTACTGCCAAGACCTTGAGTGTCTCGTACTCAGGAGCAGAACGCACGCACTGTCCACAATTGGACGCAAAACAGACCTGAGCATTCCGACGTGAGGAAAAGTATCGAAGCACGTTCAGTAAATACAACGAGTCCTCGGTCAACACATCCGTGCCAAATGCCATTCTGCTAAGTTCTACGATATTGCAGTCGGATAACGGACGGCAGGAATCGGGACCAGGAAAAACCAAGCGGTCAAAAGCGGCGAACGTTGCAGCCACCGTCACTGCAGGGATTCTTTGATCACTGTGTTCAATCAAAGTGTTCTCGATAGGGGGAGTGGTATCATGTACTTCGATTGCCTTCTCAACCATCGTCTTAACGAAATTATTGCAGCCATGTTGTTCATCTCCGGTGACAATCGGCACATCTAGCCATTTTGAGAGCGGTTGGGCGACAGACAATGCTAGTGAATCGCCCGATTCGCATTGGCACACGAGAAGTGCGCATTTGTCTTGGACTTGCTTGACGAAGCTGACCAACGTCGTTGCCTGCGATACCGAAATCAATAAGCGAGTTTGTCCTAATTCGGGTGATGTTTCAGCATCGTGAAACATGAGCTTACATTCCCCCACGCAAAGGTCTTTGTGCGGGATTCGGACGAACTTGCTACCTGGCTTTCGAATCGTGAGGACTGCGAACGGTTCGTGAACAGAGAATCGATTCTCGAGTTCATCGCGTGTCATTGTCAAAATGGATCGTATCAAAAGAACAACCTCACAAAAGTGAAAAAGATGGTTAACATGCTCGGGTTGGGCGTCGCTACTTTAGTGGCTTACTAGGAACAAGTAGTTTTAGTAAGGGCAAATTGATGATCCGATGCCTGCCGACTGAACGGCGAACGAGTTGTTCACCCCATTCCGTCGATAGCTGGTCGACTTTCCTTCGAATGGATGCAGGAGACCAATTTAAGTCTTCACCAGCCTCTTCGGGACCGACCCATTCTTTGTCGAGTTCGTACTTGTATTCGGTTACTATCCAGCCTTTTCGATCAAAGGCTTGGATTCGCTTAAACGGGTTTCTGTAGTCGCTCGATTCCGTTTCTCCGAATTCAATTGCGATCCAGACCTTGTTGTTCGGAATCTGGAGCCACATCGCTGGGTCGTGCTGCCGACTCATTAGGCTGAACGCATTGGCATAGAGTGCGACCCCAGAGTCGCTAGCGGCGGAGACCGCCCTGCCCACCACGATATCGCGGCTTGCAATCTTCCCAAGTCCTTGGAGTTTTTGGTCTGCGACGGAACGATCGTAGATTTCGAACTCGAGTCGAAGCAAAGCGATTTTTGATTGAGAGTCGTTTTCGATCGGGCGACGGGAAACGCGAACGAGTTTGCCAACGTATGGTCTTCCAACAGTGAATTTGTGTCGTGACATAGAAGTGAAAAATGCTCCTAGTAAGCGGGCGGACGCGGAACAAGCAAATCGATTGAAAAAGGGGCGGATACGATCAGGCCAGGTTTCAATGAATTCTTGTCAGAATTTCTCGTGCAATTTTGGCACCACCAACCGATGAGGGCTCAATTGGCGATACTTGGGAATAGTCGTCCGCTTCCGTGCAGATCGCTCGCAGGTCCATTAAGTTGTCGTCACTGCCAATCACGTTTCGTGTGATGACATCGTTGAAGAGACTCAGTCCCATTTTTTCTGCGAGTCCCAATCCAGGGACGGCATCGTAGACTGTGCAAACGCTTAGCGGCAACTGTAAGACGCGGAGCCTGCCGAGAAGTCGTTCAACCTGGTCAGCAAAATCGAGAAGGTGCCCGGAGAGTGCCAACAAGGCGTCGCGAATCGAATTCACCCTCGTGTCGAGGATCGCAGATACGCCCAGTGCGTTGTTGCCGCCAATACTAAGCGCAAGATGTGTGGCGTCACGGGGAATCCGTCCCAATTGGTAATCAGCAACCGAGGAGACCACAGCACCATCGTTCGCGAGTAGAGTTGAACGCCAACCTTCGGGAAGTATTGCCGATAGGTGGTCGGACACAGTCTCCTTGGCTGGCACATATGGGCCGTTATCAAAGATAGAGTCACCTAGAAGTACGATGTGATTTGGCATACATTCAACGTTTAAAAAAATGGGGAAGTGATTTGGTGTTAAGAACGTTTTAATTAGCGATACAATATGCTTGCGGCTCGATGAACAGCCGTTTTGGACGCAATAGTTTGGGCTAAAACGCAATTCGGAATGACTTGCGATAGCGATTCCAGGCATCCTTGTCGCGACGGATTGTCGGCTCTGCCACAAACCAGCGATCCTTAATCAACTTTTCGGCGTATGTTGCCGCACATTCTGCGTTGGACATAATTGCAGGCTCGCCAGCGGGAAATCGTCGTTTCACGGCGTTAAAGGCATAGGTCAACGCCCAATGGGCATGGTCATGAAGCAGTGGTTCGACGAAGTACAGGCGTTCGGTGCAGTGCGATAAGAATGCGATTGCAAACTGGTTTTGCCATACATTCACTTTTCCATCGGATTGAAAGTAGGATCTTACTTTCGCCCTGTATTCGTTAGTCGGCTGATTGGTCGCTTTCTTCGCAACCTCACGCACGTATTCGGCCAAAAATCTCGGACGAGACAATAAAGCTTGTTCCAATTCTGGATCACGTGAATTCTCCACCGCCTGGATTAGTCGTCGATTCAAGATCTCATTCCATTTCTCCTTTTTTGATGGATTCGGGTTCAAACGAGCAGGGATTTCAAGTCCGAAGTGCTTCGCATAGTTACGGTGGCATCTGTCCAGCCTATTGATCACCTTTTCGGCGCGGACCCAGCGACTTCTTTTCGCATACATTGCATATTCGAGTGCATCGTCACTTGAAAGTCGGTTCAGTTGAGCGGAAGCTTCAAATTCAGGCCATTCTCTCTTGAGCACTCTAACAGCGTATCTTGCAGCGAGACGTGGATAACGTAACAACGCGTTTTCCGATTCGATATCCAGGCGCTGGACTATAGTCGAAGCTGTCGCGAGTTGCTCACTTGCGAGGTCAAAGCCATCCTTGGATTGCTTGACGAGTCCTTTCAATACTCTTTCCTTTTTTCCGTCAACGTCTTTGTCCCAACGGTCTTTTATCTCCCAGCCATCGGTAAGAAACCGGTTGCCTCCTTTCTCATGAATCAAATCGAAGGGTAATCGATATTGGTCTCGGCCCCAAAAAGTCATACTCGATGTGCACCAAGCACCTGCCTCGCTCAGTTTATTGAGAGCCCGAGCGGTTCGGATTCGCACGACGGTGAACTGGTCATCTTGGTAGGCAATCTCAGCTCCGCTGCAAAGTACAATCTCGCCAGCTCTTATTCTTCGAGCTTCATCCTCTTGAGCGATCAATCGATCAGCAGCGCGAATCATTCGAGAAAATGTTTGCGGTGTGAATTTGAAAATATCGGTCTGGAAGGAGACCGCAAGTAACCGCAATGCAAATGAGGTTGGATTTTGAACTAACTTGGAAGCCCGCTCGAAGACCTGCAACTGACAAAAAATTCTTTCACAGGACGCTTTGCTGGGCCGCCAACCTGCAAGCGAATGTTTCAGGAGCCAAGCTAAGTACTTTTTCGTGGGCGTTGGATCCACCTGAGCGAGATTCTCTAGGAAGGTGCGGCTTTCAGGGTTAAGTGGAAAGTGGCGAGCGAGTAAGAAATTGATTCGGTTGTTGCCTTGGCTAGTCTTTGGTTGTGTGGTGACTGGTTTTATAGTTGCTGTGCTCAAATGGTTACCTCTTGAATAGTGAATATTCGACAGTTTTTCGGCGGGCCTGGATGGCTTCCCAAGGCCTGCTAGCCTACGTACCTAATGGAATATGGAACGTCTCAGCGGAGCGAAGGGTTCCGCCTTCATCGAGCGGACCCTCTCCGATTTTGGAACATGCACACAGGGGTAACATGTTTCATCTCTCCGATTCCGGAGTTCACTTTGTAATTCCAACCAAATTGTCAAAGATCAAAGGTCTGAGACTTGAGTCCCTGTGCCCCCATATGTGTCGAGAGCGATCATCGCGTTAATAGCGTTCAAAAGCCTTGGTTTCATTGGGTATTCTGCGAGGGCGATTCCACTAACCTTCGGTTTTCGGTCCGGCTAGTGGATTAAATGGACAAAACAGTGCCAGACCACCGAATCACCCAGCAACCTATTTGCGTTCAAGGATCTTGCGCAATTTATTTGGATCTCGAACGATGATCGGAAGTTTGATCAAATCTGGGTGGTGGTCTTTGGGACCATAGCCAGTTGGCATACCCGTTTTACTGCACACCATCCAGGAATTCACTTGGCTTATTGGTAAGCCGTTCATGACATTTCTGGGATTGCAACCAACCACTGCTGCGACAGCGCCATATGTCGCTCTGATTTTTCCACGGTTCAAAACTTGCGAAACCAACTCTACGTTCCAATTCATAAAAATTTCCTCGTACAAAAACTTGCGATTCACTGTAAAAAAACACCTCGAACTAACGGCACAAAAAGCTTGCGGCGAGAAGGCTATTCTCCGCGCCGCAAGCACACCGCCTGGCACTACTTCGTAGCAACCAGCAACTCAACTCGTATCTCTTCCCAAATGCGACCAAGCCAATTCTCACCCTGCCAACCTTCGGGCACCCTCATTGCACCCCAAAACAAATTACTTCCACGCGGGCCTCGACTGCTGCAATCCTCAATAATCTTCGCATTGACCGAGTGGAACAGCTTCCGCCTCAGCAACTCATGCTGCGTCAGCTTTAGTGAAATGCACAGCCTCATATTCGCCAAATCGGCTTCACTCATCGGTTCAACAACTTGAATCCCCTTAAACCTCTTGGCGACCATCTTGGCGGCCATCGGGGAACTCTCTGCTCTAATCACTTCCTTTGCATCCTCATCCTTAAGCCGCATTGCCTGGAACAGCGCTTCACAAGTCCGCCATCGCTTCCCCTCATAGAAAACAGGATGCGGGCTCATATTGCTCAGCCACCCACCGGGCTCCTTAACTTTTGTGATCAGTATTTCGTTTCCCTCGAGCGCAAAAACAGGGGCAACATTCGGCATAGGCATAGGCAACTCCTCAAAAGCAGGTCGAAAACGGTAAACGTCTCTTTTCCCTGCTTTTAGGGCGCCAACAGTGGGTGCGTTAACATCGGACCATCTACCGACGATCGACCAAGCAAATTGCTGGTTTTATTTGGAACCCGCGTCTAGAATGGCAATTCGCTTTTTGGCATAGAAAGCATATATGCGAGTAAAATTGGACAAACGCGTTTTCTACATTCAATTTTTGAGGCCGAAATGCCTGACGATAAACAATCGAAAACCGACCTTCGGGCGGATTTTCGGGGGGTGAGAATTGCAAGAGCATCCGTTGAAAGATTCCCCAACTTGAAATATCAAATTGAGCACCTTCCGAGCTCCGACAAACTTCATTTTCGTGGATTTCTCATCGAAGGCAGAAGCCTTTGGGGGAGGTGGCTTCAGACTCCCGAATGGTACGACGAACCCGAAATCAATTCTCGCGTCAATCTCTTCGAAATGTGGACCGACACAATTGTGTGTCACACCAAACCACTAGAGGACGAGTTCGTTGATGTTCCTGATCGTTTCGACATCTATAGACTACTTCGCTGTTGGCCCGAGGATTTTGGCTTTGCCGGTAAGACGATGGCTGCGAAGATAAGCCGGACCTCGTCAACGAATCCGACGGTATTAAGCCTCCGAGAGTGGGAGTTAGCTCATCCCTATCGAATGAGTCGATTAAAAAAGCTATATGAAAAAACAAGACCAGCCTTCGAATATGAGCATCGCTATGCCGCTTCAGCGTTGAAGGGGATTGGGTTATGTTGGCCAAACCGCGCGTGTGTACTCAAGAAAACCTGGATGAAGCACCTAGAGGATATCGGACTTGAGGTCGAAGAACGTCCTGTCCCTCGCCAAAAAAAACGAGTTGCAGGAGAAGGAAGCTTATGGGGTGCCTCCGATAATGGCTCAAAACTGAATCCGAATCTCGGTGCGCCTAAATTTGCAGTCAACCCGATGCGTCATACAGCCGACCAAATCGAAGCCAAGCTAAAATACGCAGATGTGATGCGAAAATCAGGGCAACCATTAGAGGAAGTATTGCGAGTACTCGGCATAAGTCAGGATACCTACTATCGCTGGGGTGGATCCGTTGATACAACGATTACGCCAATGAAAAAGCGGATCGAAGAGCTCGAGGCCGAAGTCGTCTACTTGAAGAATCTTGTGACTAAGATACAAAACCGACAGAATTAGCGTAGGAATTCGGAATGAATACCAAGGGTTGTCGATGGCTGGATCGAGGTGATCTTGCCATAGCGAGTTCCGCAAAGTGCTGCTCACCGTGTAAGACGATTTCGAAATGTCGAACCTAAACAATTTTCGCGGACTACACAGTTAGATTTAATAGGTACAGGATCAAATAAATGGCAGGCTTTCAATCTGGGAACACTGAAACAACCAAGATCGGATTCGAAAACGGGAACAAACAACGTTGCGATGGACATCGGGACAAACCAGGGAACCATCCCAATCAAAAATGCTACAAGATGACATGCCTTAGGTGCGGTCATGAATACGGATCGAACGGCGCGGACAATCACCTAAGAAAATGCCCGAAATGCGACGGAGGTAAATCGGGAATTCCTTATTAGATTAGTTGTTCACTACACTACAAGACTTTGTTTCAATGGATGACTGATCATGCAAATTCAGGAGAACACCAATGGCCATTCTTTGGAAAACCAGGGCCGATTATATGGCCGTCGTCGGCTTTGTCCTTGCTAAGCATACTCCGTATGCTGACGACTTTGGTCCACTGAAGGGTTTGCCAAACAAAGACGCGGAGGCCACCGACTGAGATAGCAAAGATCCGATCAAGTTCCTTTCACTTTTGATATCGCTCAATTTGTGATTCGCACCACTGATGCCGACAGGATTTGCAACTGTAGTGAATTCTAACCAGTTGTCGTTGCATCAGAATCTGTTCCTTACGCACTGTGTATCCTATTCTTGATCCATCTTGGGCAAAGTGCCGGTCGCGTTGCCGCACTGTTTCAACCCCCTCGTTGGCTGCCAGAACTTCTCTTCGGTTCTCTTTCCTTGCGAACAGCAATCCGCATGCGGGGCAAGAAAACATTTTGCCATAGAGGTAGAGACAGGGTATTACCAAGAAACCACCGCAGCACCAGAGCGGTACTTGTATAGCGATCGAAAGTAGAAGTGGTTGTCTCGAAAGATTAAAGTATCGCTTGTACCAACTTTCGAAGGAATCTGCCTTCGGATTGCGTAGGCCAGCGAAAGCGTCCTTGCCCGCATGCCGATTTGCTTCTTCAATCTCATGCCTACGCTCTTCGGCAACCGCATCGGCGCGTTGGCGTACTTGTTCCGCAATTTCGAGTACGATTGATTGTATGTGTGCCATGACCTTGGATTCCAATTGCTGCTTTTCGAGTTCCTTGCGTTTGGATTCGATCCTCGAATTTAGTTCGGCAGTGTCCGCTTCGATCTTCTGCTTAACGCTTTCAATACTAGCCTGATCTTTTGCCTGTATTGCCAGTGCGAGTTGTCGTGACAAAACATCAGTGTCACCCTCATCGCGATTCAATCGAGCCTCATCAATTGCCTTGCGTTGAAAAACTTGAATACGTTGACTGTTATACTTCTCCGCCACAGAACAAGCCGCATGGAACCGCTTGAGCGAGTTTGCCAATAGTTGAAAATCAGTACTTGTAGAGTGTGAAAGCTTTTGAATGATTTCACAGCGGCGTAAAATCGAGTCTGCAGTGGCTAGAGAATCCCGCTGAAAATCTGCCAGAGTGGGAATAGTCCAGTGCGGAATCGAGTCCAGTGATTCTCCGTTTACTCGACGTGATTCATCCACGATCTCCGCCATTAGAGGTGGATGTGGGGTAGGGTAGTTATCGGCCTGCAACGGTGGAGTGAGGTTTGGTTTTCTTATTGGAAGAGGAGGCGGTTGAACCGTCGTTCGTGGTGATTCAACGGTTTTCGACTGGTCTACTTGGTCGCATGAAGCCCATAATCCAATCTTCCCTGTCTTACGCGCATCGAATCGTTCTCGATTGCTTGCTTGCAGTTCATCAGCTTTTTCATGAGTGAATGGTCCGAGTGTCCTACCGTTTGACCGGAGGTATATACCGTCGAGTTCTAATTTTTCGAATCGCGATTGAACGGTGGTGGCTGCCATCCAGTTTGAATTGCCCTGTCTAACTTCCGCAGTACTGTCAGCTCGTTTTAGGAGGTCCCGAATTTGTGTTTCGGTAAGTGGGCCGCGAGTTCCCTTGGAGTCCTTGTAAAACCAGTTCATTGACCTGCCGTTCAGCCATATTGGGAGATTATTTCAGGTTTTCAATTGTAACTCAGGAAAATTGGCCAAACAATTCCCACCCCTATTCCCCGGGCGGATTGGGGATGGTTGTTTGGCGGGTAGGGATTTTTGCGAAACGACATCGTTTATTTACTTTCCTTGACTTCAATGACTTCACCGTTACTGTCCAACTGACTTCCAATTGCAAGGTAAAACACCGCTCCGTCTTTGGACCGCCAGCGACCGATCACTGGTATGTCTTTTGTGATACCTTCGACCTTGGTTTGCGTAACTTGAAGTAACTCGGAAATGCTCGTGCCAGTTTCACCCTTTTCGGCGATGATCACTTCCGTCTTCTCTTTCAGGGTTTCCAAATGGCAGACCTGAATCCCTTTCTTTTCAGCGATGATACTAGCAAGGGCCTTCGTCCGGCAGACCTTTTCAGCCCTGAGCCGCTCCTTGGCTGAGACGTCTTTCAGTATAGTCGATGCGACGGACAACAGAATGGCCTGGCCGTTCTTCAGCTTAATGATCTTGGCTCCTGTGACTTCCATCAGCAGCCGGTTGTGGACAAGGTAAGGCTGGAATTCCTTGTCGATCACGACATCAGAGAACTGCGGGGGTTCGGCGGCGTTTCCCTGCGACAAACTTGTCAGAAGAAAAACCATGGTCATTGTCAAGGCTCGTGTCATTAATTCTTCCTTTCAATTATTGCCGACGCCTCAGTTATTGCCGCGTCTCAGTGGCTTTAGTCTTGAGGCTCGTATGGCAGCCGTGAAGATGTAAGAAGCTGATCCAAAACGGCAGAACCAGAAGAAGTGTGCTCCTGGTCCTGCCCGTCAGTCATCCTTTTCGGCCTCCTTTGGAACTCGTTCAATTCGCTCTTTTAATGTCGCTAGCAACTGCTCTTTTGCCGTCGCAACCGCTTTGAAAAGCTCTTCACGCTCTGTGGATAAGAGCCACCGATCTGCCTTGATGTCCTTTTTCAATGTGGTCAGCCGAGAAACGCCAAGCTCTTCAGCATCGCCGATCTCTCGATGGAACTCATCCATGTTACCGTTAAATTGTGGTAACTCTGCCATGATTACATCGGTAAGCACTTTGAGCGTTTCCTGGAAATCATCCTTGGCTTTGAACAGTGAACGACTGGGCGTCTCCCGGGAAGGCTGGGATGCTGGCTGTGACTTGGAAATCTTTGTCAGCGTGACCCCCTTACGCGGGATTCTGACGTTTAATACGAACTTTGAATCAACGACTCTCGATTCAATGATCTCTAGGTGTCTGATCGTTGCTGTCTGCTCCTTTTCCCGACCCAAGTAACGTATCAGCGCCTCAATCGCACAAGTTCGGGCCTTGTCTTGGGAAAGCCGTCGATTCATTCCCGGATCGAAGGAGCGAACCGGAATAAGTCGAACCTCGACGTCGTAGTCTATTTCGGACTCAGTAATCGCCACTGCGGCTTTGCGAGGTCCGCCCAAATCAATGATTGTGGGGTCGGCTGCCAACAATGAGTTACAGACAAGACAGTTCAGGAGAAGGATAGGAACACCGTGGTACATATAATTCCTCTTGTTAATACCGAAGGCGGTGCTGGCTTATTTGCCTCCGGCGCCGCCCGATACCATGAGACTGTTACTTCTTCTTCGGTTTGGGCAAAAAATCAGCAGCATCGTCGGATGTTGCGCTGCCGCTTTCGATGTCCTTGTCGATCTTATTGTCTTTTGACTTCTTGCTTTCAGTTTCGCTGGATTTCTTGTTTTTTTTGCCTTCTGGTTCGTCCGACGCCAGATCAGCGGCTACCTTTTTAACGCCTTCGGCACTATCTGCCTTCCAACCCTTAATGATTGTGAGTGTCTTGTCTTCGGCATTCACATCCTTGTGGAGCAGCTGAAGTCCACGCACGAGCCCTTTGGACAGCGATTCCATCTTCTTGCTGCTTTTTTCGACGGACTTGCTGGACTCTTTCAGTGAATCGTCTGTGCCAGCCTCCTCGCCGCCTTCTAGCAGAATGATGGACTCGTCATCATTGGACTGATAAACGCTGGCTTCTTCCTTAAGCCACTTCACGAACTCAGCGGAGCAGATAAGGTTGGCTTTGTCTCGTGCCAGCTCCATGCCTTTCGCCTTACCGAGCGAAGTGCTGATGCGAGCCTGTCCCACGACCACGCAAGCCGTGATGTGGCCCTTCTTATTCTTCTGAATGGCATGCACGCCAGGGCCGAGGGCGACGAGTTTCGCCATCTGTTCTTCGACGGAGGGCCCATCGTCCTCGTCGTTCTTGGCGTAGGAGGCTTGGCTTCCAAGCAACATTGCACAGACTGCAAGTGAGTTAATCCAGCGGTTCATTCGGGTTCTCTTCAATTGGGGTTAGAGTTTTCAAAAAAGCTATTCATCGAACGTGATTTCAACTTTGACGTCTTTGATGGACTTGAGTTCGTCCAAGCTGAGAGTCAGTGATCTTGAAATGGTTAACTTGGTCTTCAATATCTCCATGTTGCCAAAGACAGACGATATTGCGAGTAATTTCAGTTTTCCTTCTTGATTTCCTTTATTTAACTTCGGCCCCCTCATACTGAATGGAAGTTCCATGTCCACTCCAAATGCACTGTCCGATTTGAATGCTGTGATGAGAGAGCCATAGAAGCCGTAGCCGTCGGGCCTGTCAACTGGCTCAAATCTGTCGGTGACAACGATTTCTCCCTCGGCATCGAGAAGCTGTAACTTGCATTGACCCTCTCGTGATGCCAGTGGCCTTAGAACTGGCTCTAGCGATGGGTCCAGGACGTAATACTTGTAGTCAATACTGTTAGCTGTCTTTGTACGATTCGTTGCGATGACGACTGTCACCTGGTCTTTTTTGAACAAGCGATCCTTGTCCAGGACCTTGGGCATCCACTCGAATGGAACAAACTCATTGTATTTGCTAACTATGTTAAGATATTCGCCAAAACCTGCTTCCGAACGATTTTTGTATTTTGTAGTAAAAACCCCCTTCTCTTTGGCGAGCTTTTCAAGGATCGGAATCAGCTTTCCCGAAAACCCCTTGAACGCTTTCAAATCGGGTTCGATCTGGACAGTAAGCCTTACAGTCGCCTTATCCGCAGACTTCGCGATAATTTCAGGCTTGCCGATGACGGTCGCCGTGATGCACGATTGCGGAAAGCCTTCAAACTGCTTCTGGAGCAATTTCGCTGCATCCTTCTCGGCGTCAAGTTGCGTTACCGCCTCGGCAAACAGACCTTTACCATCAACAGCTTTCATGGCGACTTTTGCTGCTTCAAGCTTTGCGATAATGTTCCTGCGTTCTACCTGTGCCTTGATCTTGATATGATGCAGTCCGTCTTTCAATTTCTTTGAGCCAGGGACGTCTTCATAGTCTTTGATGAAACCATCGCTGTACGTCAGCACCTTGTCAGTGATGATTTCGTCGTTTTCGACCAAAGTTTCCGCATCGACGACGGCACCAACTACCTGCCGTACTGCGTTACGAAAGGCATCTCTCACCGCTTCGTCTGCTGTGGCTCCGACCCCTTCTGCGACCACTTTTTGGGTTTGGCCGTTGCCAGGAAGTTTTGGACTGTCTTGAGCAGAAAGCCATGGACTTAATCCAAAGACCAATAAAATTCTCGCGCCAGAAAGAAGCATTTTTTGCATAAATCAGTTGCGGTTTACTGTAGTCGTTTGGTGGTGTTTCACTACCGTCGTATTCGATGTAGCGACAGGGTAGCAGTTATCTTCATCAAATTGTGCTTTGCTGATGACCTTGTCGTTCATGATCATAACGGAAATTGTCATACTCTGTTGCCAAACCATACTTTTCCATGACATCGACAGGTTTCCCCAGCTAAACGCAACGCAAACTGGAAATGCACCCTCGAAAAGGCTCAGCAATTAGGCAGTCGCCGTACTCGCGAATTTTCCGCGTCAAACTTGTCATTCAAACTTGTCATTTGATCCATTGGAGAGCGTTTGGTGTCTAAGTACTTGGTTCCTGAAATTCCACTTTGGCCAAACACTCGCGAGGTAAGAATTTGATTGCATCTATCTATCCCCAATTGTGCGACGATGAACCCAGGCACCCGAACAACACCCAACGCGACAAACGAATTGACTTTCTCCTGACTCGACATTTTCCCGACCAACCGGAAAAGCGAGTACTCCTAGAAAACCTCGCCGATCTTGATCCGACACCCAACAAGAAATTCCTGCCGTGGTTGGCTAAGCACTGGTTGATAGGTTGGCGACCCTCGAAAGAACAAAGGCAACGATTCAGTGAAGATCTATCCCTCTACCGCTTGGCATGTAGATGGAAAACGAAGTACGAAGTTTGCAATCTCCGAGAAAGGAACATTTTCCATTTTACGCCAGCTTCGTTCGGTCAGTTTATTCGGTCACGGAGAAGCGAAATTAAACGCTATGATCACATCTCGCAAATGGAAAAAGGCAAAGTGGTGCTCTGTTCCGGTGCCGAATTAGCCTACCACGACGAATACTGCTCAGTCATAAGAATTCGAAGCTATCGTGCCCTAGGTTTACTAAGCCACTATGGAAGTTGGTGTACTCAAGACATCCAAGCATACTGCCGACGTGATACCGGCGGAGAATACGATCTTCCGTTCGATTTGATATTGACGGCGGACAACTACCGATACCTTGCAGATCAATGGAATATTCGAGACAGATGGGATCGCCACCCAAGTATTTCGACAATCCAATGGATTACCGAGGTCCGAGCCAAAGCTCGTGACAGGGTCGATATCGCAAAATACAAACTGGACGTCGCTTGCAAGCAACAAGTTAGATTGTCCGAGTCAGATGAACGGGAGCTCATCCGCTTTCCAAAGCTTGCCGTTACCTACGCAAAGAACTTTTTTGAAGAAGGTTGGATTGATTTTGAGGAATTGGCTCCACTGGGCCGAGTAGGACACCGTCTGGCGACGTACTACGCCATTCACGTTAAAAAGGGGCGATGGCTGCGTGCGGAGAAAATAGTTGGTCGCAAAATTTGTACGGCCAAGGAATACTACCGAAAATTTCGAGTACAAACGAACAAAAAGCTTCAAGCGATTGCACAACAAAACATTTATTGGGGCGAATAGGTTTCGAAAATATCGTTTATGGGGAATGTTTCGAAATGGGAGCATATTGGAGTCAGAATGAAAACAGTAATCGCAGGTTCAAGAAGTATCGGTCGGTTGAGTCCGCGAAAATGGAATTATGAGATGCTCGTGGCGTTGGTTGAGAAAGCAGTCCAAGATTCCGATTTTCAAATTACCCAGGTCCTATCAGGTGGAGCAGGTGGGCCGGACCGAGCCGGAGAGAAGTGGGCGCAAAGCAAAAACATTCCTGTCACGCAAATTAAACCGAATTGGAAGCTTGGACGAGGAGCGGGGCTCATCGCAAACAAAGAGCTGGTCGAACATGCCGAAGCTTTGATCGTTCTTTACGATGGAACAAGTTCCGGGACGAAAGACACAATTCAGCGTATGCGGCAGAAGGGAGCCAAAGTATTTGTTGTGACCATTTCATGCGAACAGCCAGAATAGCTTTCGCAGCTCAACGCCATGACATGCGATACCGCTTGGGCTTGAAACCGCATAGGATTTATTGCGTTCGGTGTGCGCGATTTGGCGATCGTTGTGCCGGATGTTTTTTGTGATCAGTACGTCGATAGCGCATAACCTTGCTTGTACGTTCGATTCTCCTAGGTACCGATTCCCTCACCGGAAAAAACTACGACCACCGAAAACTTTGGATCGAAGAGCAGCTCCATCGACTGGCCGCTTCCTTCGGGATTGACTTACCCAACGAGTACGAACTTAACTCGATTCGAAACGATCCGGTCAAGCTCGCACAGATTCGAAGCCGTTTGTCGGACGTTGGCTGGTGGATGCATTTGCTCTGCCAAAACGTTGGTACCCGGGCCGATATAGAGGATTGCGAGGTAGGCAAGTTTTGGCAATCTCGTTACAAATCCGTTCGAATTCTGGATGAGGAAACGCTACTGGCCTGTGCTGCTTACGTGGATCTGAATCCCATTGGCCCGCACATCAGTCGAAACGGAAGGCGTTGCAGCGACAAAGGATTTTTGGCGTTGACACAACTGGAATATTTCGAGGTCCTGGACTGGGCGGCACGCATCACCGTGGCGAACAAACGCGGTTCGACGCCGCCCGAGGCACCTCCGGTTTTGGAGCGACTTGGAATCGATCCGGGGATAGGGAGCAAGCTGGTCCAGGATTTTGGAAGGCTCTTTAGCCACGTGGCAGGTAAACCAAAATCGGTGAGCGACGCGAGGAGTTTAAAGACTCGTCGCCGGTTCTACTTGCGACACCCGAAACCGGAACAGGCATTGGCCTGATCGTCCGCGAACTTGCAATCAATAGCAACTATGTAAAACCCCTTCTGGCTACCTCGAACGAACGGGCGAGTCGCCCATTCCGATAAAGCCTCGTGAAGAGAACATGCGATGAGACTATTCGCGATCGATCCAATATCGCTCTTTTCGGCTTGTATGTGCGATCGCCAAGATTTGAATATGGTCTGGCTTCTTACGAAAGACGCAGATGTATGGGAATCCGACAACTCTGCGATATTGAAAATCGAGATGAATTCTCGCAAATCGTGCAGGATCCGACTCGATCTCCCGCAAAACATCGGAAAGAGCCCGACTGAACCTTTCTGCGACGTCGAAGGATCTAGGAAGATACCAGTCAATCACATCCTCGATTTCGATTGCTGCTTCGAAGCAAAAACGAATCATCGACTTAGTTTACTTTCCAACCTGCGTTTTACTTCCTCCCATGGGATTCCTGGCGAAGGGTCGTTGGCTCTACGTTCTAATTCTTGCAGGAAGGCGGGATCATCTACAGAGAAGCTGGCCTTTGAATCGTCAAACGAATCCAAAAGCTCGGTCGCCAAAAGGATACGATCGGCTTCGGGAAGTGACAGCGCTGACTTCAGAATTTCTTCGTGGGATATCGACATAAAAAACCTTAGTTGATGACGACCTCAGTTGAGACCCATTGTAAACAACTCTTGCTACCTAGTGAGGTAACTTCCGTAATCGTCGCCGAATTTTTTGTTGATGGACTTCAGACTTGCGGGCAATTTCTTTTGCCTTGATTTATCTCGACACGCCGTTACCAAAAATTGGTCGCTGTTTGTGCTCAGCACAAGTGGCATATCAGCAGTGATTTGAAGCATGACTAGAAATTGAGGCAACTTTTACTCCGCAAGTTTCTTGAACGCCTTCGCATGTTTTACGTTGACCTTGGCACGCGCTTCTCGGACTTTGGCTTTGCCTTTGTCTGCGTCAAGCGGCGTAATCTGAATCGATTTACCGTCGGTCGTCATTTCAATTTGCGATTCAGGATCGATCTTCAAAAGATCCAATATGGGCCGATCAATCACGACAGCCCAACTATTCCCATGCTTTACAAAGTTCTTAATCATATTTCGCGCCTTAGGTTGGTCGACCAATGTAGTACCATAGGACGTTGTTGGCGAATCGTTAGAGGGGACGCAACGGACGCAGCTCCCAAAAAGGCATTGTCGCAGTTAGAAATGAGCTGCGTCCAGTTGGTTTCATCGTTTAGCTTTCGATTCGGGAACCTGTGGTGCTTGGATGGTGATTTCCCCTTGCGGACCGTAACTACGAGGGTCACTGAGCAAACGTGGCTCGGCAAGCGTTTTTTGCTGATCGCCTTGCTCATTGATCCAAGCGCTGAGTTTCGTGCGGAGGCCAGCGAGGAGCTTTGAGTATTTCGGATCACTGGCGACGTTATTCTGTTCGTGTGGGTCGTGAGTCAAATCGTAGAGTTCCTCGGCGGGACGCGCGTGGTATCGTTTTAAGATCGCGGCGGCGTTGGTATCGGTTTTGGCCGCAGCCTCCCACGATGCAAAGAAGTTTCGCTGGCCAAGTCCACCCGCTACGAGATCGATATGTGTGGTAAATGCGTACTCGGGATGCAAATTGAGAATATATTTCCAACGCTCGTTGCGCACGGCACGACTGGGATAGACGTTCATGCGATTGTCGTTAGCGTGTGTCGTGAAGATGCTCTCGCGATGCGAGTTTGATTCACCTGTTAATACTGGCAAGAACGAGTAGCCGTCGATGTCGGTGGGGGCTTTGCCGCCCGCCGCTTCGAGCAGAGTCGGCAGTAAGTCCGTCCAGTTCACCATTGCGTCAGTTCGCGTGCCTGCCTTTACTTTGCCAGGCCATGCGACGATCAAGGGGACGCAAACCCCTGATTCGTAAAGGTTCCATTTGCTAAAAGGCCATTGTGCGCCGTGGTCGGAGCTGAACAGGAAAAGTGTTTCTTGGGGTAGATAGTCGCTGGAGGCGTTTCGGATCAAGCCGAGGTCATTGTCTCCCTTGGTAACGGCGGCTGCATACCGTGCTCGCCATGCTCGCGTTTCCGGAGTGTCGATGCTGCCAGCGGGCAGCCGCAGCCGGTCCGGATCGTAACCAAGATCCTTCTCGGGCCATGGCACATGCGGCCAATTGCTTCCGACAAACAAGCATAGCGGTTTGACGTTAACTTGTTTGCTTTGTTTGCGATTCTTCAGAAACTCAACGGCGGCAGGGATGCCAGCGTGATCGTGAAAAGTGTCGTTCGCAAAGTAATCAAAACCATAGTCTGCAGTGTGCTTGTAGTGCGACACCTTGCCGAACGCGACGACCTCGTATCCGAGTTCCTGAAAGTAGACTGGCCACTTTTTGACCTCAGCTCTCGGCTTACTGTGATTTGCCTCCGCTCCGTTTCTCGCGGGCATGAGTCCAGTCAACAGGGCCGCGCGGCTCGGAGCACAGCTTGGCGATGCGACGTAAGCTCGAGTGAATGTCAAACCCGACTCAGCTAGCCGTTGCATATTCGGCGTATGAATCCCAATTCCACCATAAGGAGAGCAATCGAGCTGACTGAGGTCGTCTGTCAAAAAAACGACAACATCAGGTGGAGCAGACGCAACCAAACGTGGCGGCGAACTACAAAACAGCAATAAATAGATTGCTCCGAGAAACCATTGCCTCAGCGGAAACGACTCGGTTTCGTGACGCAAAGTTGCATGAGGACGTCCATTTGCTGTGCTAATCGGAAGCATCGATTTCAAGGAGATTCCAATCTGAGGATTGATAGTCGCAATTCATTTCGAAGAATCAGTCAACTCTACGTAGGCGAAGGCGTCGGGCTTCTTTTCGTACGCTTAAACGCTCAAAAGTTCTTTGATAACGCGCTGATGTTCAACGCCGGTAAGGCGTTGATCGAGGCCTTGAAAGGGAAAGGTAAAGCGTTCGTGATCTAATCCCATACAGTGCATGATCGTTGCGTTGAGATCATTCACATGGACTGGGTTTTCTACAATGTTGTAGCTAAAGTCGTCGGTTTGACCGTATTCAACTCCACCCTGTATTCCTCCGCCCGCCATCCACATTGTAAAGCACTTGGGATGGTGGTCGCGGCCGTAGTTTTCTTTTGTCAATTTCCCTTGGCAGTAAACCGTACGTCCGAATTCACCGCCCCAGACAACTAGCGTTGAATCTAGAAGTCCGCGTTGCTTTAGATCCATGATCAAGGCCGCGCTGGCTTGGTCAATGTCTCGACACTGGGCGGGGAGATCGCCAGCGATGTTGCCATGCTGGTCCCATCCGCGATGCAATAGCTGAACGACTCGAACTCCACGCTCGACCATACGCCTAGCCAATAAAGTACTCGCTGCAAACGTACCTGGCGTGGTTACATCGGGACCATAAAGGTCTAAAACGGATTTTGGTTCATTGCTCAGATCCACCAAGTCGGGGACGCTGCTTTGCATCTTAAAGGCCATTTCATATTGAGCTATTCGAGTTTGAATCTCTGGATCATGCAGCTCTGCAAACCGCTGCTGATTGAGTTGACCAAGAGCATCCAACATCGCGCGCCTATCCGCAGTTGTAACTCCATCTGGATTGGGAAGATACAGCACAGGATCGCCACCAGTACGAAGTGCAACACCAGCGTATCGTGTTGGTAAAAAACCACTCGACCACATCCGCGTAAACAGCGCTTGCGCAGCCGCGCTGGCCGACCAAGTCGGAGTTAATACGACAAACGCAGGCAAATTATCGCTTTCGCTTCCTAAACCATATGCGAGCCATGAACCCAAACTTGGTTTTCCCGGTACTTCATTGCCGGTCATAACGAAAGTACACGCAGGGTCGTGGTTGATGGCGTTGGTGTGAACCGTTTTCACAACCGCCAACTCGTCAACGATTTTTGCCGTATGCGGTAGCAACTCACTCACCCATCGCTGGCTCTGGCCATGTTGTGCAAATTTAAATTTACTCGAGGCGACTGGAAATCGAGCCTGGCCACTCGTCATCGTAGTAATACGTTGCCCATTGCGAATTGAGTCTGGCAAGTCCTTGTCAAACTGCTCTCCCAGCGAGGGTTTGTAGTCCCACATATCGATCTGAGACGGGCCGCCGTTCATATGCAAGTAGATAATAGATTTCGCCTTCGGGGCAAAATGAGGCAACCCAGCCAGAGGCGGATGAACCCTGGTTGTTGTCGGTTCACCTACTCCCCGCGCAACAGACGGCCCGAACGAATTCGCGCCAGACATAGCGGCCAAAGCAAGCCCTCCCATTCTCAATCCGCTGGTTCCGAAAAATTGACGGCGGGTTTGCAGAAGTTGATGCTGAAAAAGTAGACTATTCATGGCAAGAAATTGTAAAGGATCGCGGCCAACCCGCTGGAATCGTTCGGAGCATTGACCGCTTAAGTATATCCCAAACCTGATTGCTATGCGTCAACAGTCTGGTTCGACTGTTCCAAGGTGGTTTGACTGTTCCAAGGTGGGTAATTCCCTAACAAAACCCTTGCCGTTAGAAAAATTACTCCACCGCACGGCAGGCTGAAAGCTCTTCGACTCATGCTCAAGCCTCGTAATTCCGGGCGGATCCGGGTACCTCTCAAGAAATTTTCGCAGCAATCGCTCGTTGGAGCTAGCGGAATCGTTGGTAACTGGGTGGACGTCATTGAGCACGATGCTACATACCTTAAGCCCGATTGCGCTTGCGGCTACCAACGTCGTGAGAACTTGATTCACAACGCCTATTCGGTTTTCGGAAACCAAAACAATAGGAAATCGCAAGTCTAGGGCGAGCGAAGCGTTGGTCATCGTCCAACTAATGGGGGACATGAGACCTCCTGCCCCCTCTAGGACGAGAATTTCACATCGACTAGCCCAGTGCAAAGCTCCATCCATTATTGCTTTGTCCGAAACCTGCTTGTTTTCCAATTCCGCTGCGATGGGGGGAGCGAACGGAGCAGTGAATTGTTGAGGGGTCACTTCTTCAAGCGAACCGCGATGACCGCTAGCTTGCCACAGCTTGAAACCATCACTTTGTTCCAGCGATGATGCACCACTCGCAACCGGCTTGTAAGCACCGACAGCAACACCATCCCTGACCAATGACTCAATAATGCGGCAAGCAACATACGTTTTGCCGACTTCCGTGTCGGTGCCGAGAATCGTTAGCCCTGTCGATCTCATCTTTCGACCTTGAGAGGTAGCGGCGATGCATCAGCAACATCGCTTCTATCTTTTGGTGGATGAAAGAAAATCGCCAGTACGATTGCTGCGAGTGTCGCAATGAAACACGGCACAAGAAACAAGCCACGGAAATCAATCAAATTTGTCTCTTTCTCTGTAAATATCTTCTCGAGCAACCACGGGCAAATCGAGTTTGCAACCAATGCGCCTACGCCGAGGATCATTACATTGAACAATCCTTGAGCGCTATTTCGAGCATCCTTTGGGAAATGCTCGTCCACAAAAATATAAACGGTTGCAAAGAAAAACGCATAACAGATGCCATGCAGGACTTGGACAATGATGATTAAGGCTGCGTTATCGGGGAAGAAAGCATAGACGGCGAAACGGGCGGCGTGACCAAGAATGCCGACGATCATGGTTGTTCTCCAGCCCAAATTTTTAAGCGTGATGCCGAGGATGAACATAGTCAAGATTTCAGCCAATTGTCCGACGCTCATTACGGGCATGATCCAGTTCCCTGGAATACCGACACCACCCACTTCTCTGGACGCACCGAGGAACCGGCCGGTCCAATTAAAATAACAATTATGAACGAACGAGTCCGCAAAGGTTACGATCCACAATACGAGTACAAAGGGATGCGCTAAAAGTTTAACCGCTTCCAGCCAAGCTAAACTCTGTGCACCTTCGACAGATTTTTTTGCTGGCGTATGTGGCAAAAAGAGACTAAACGCAGAAAGAAACAATGAGGCAACGCCTGCGACCACAAAGGTCAATCGAGTAGCATTCTTGAGAGCCTCATCTTTCAATCCATTGGCCAAGGCAGATCCAATCCAGTCTACGATTCCAGCCGGATTGGTCGCTCGAACTGCGTCCCAATCCACAAATATAAACGTGAACGGCCAAGCCGCTAGAATCCACCCAACCGTGCCTCCCATTCGAACAATCCCAAATTCGTTTTGAGCATCCTTCATGTTCGCAAATGCGATCGAGTTGGTGATGGATATGGTCGGCACATACAGCAAACAGTGGATTAGCATTAAAACAAAAAATGCGATGAAACTCGTAACGAAGCCGCAACCAAGAATGGCAAACCCTCCGATTAGATGACTAAAGGCTAGAAATTTTTCAGCAGCAAAATTTCGGTCGGCAAACTGATTGCTAAAAAACATTCCAACAATCGCCGCGATTGGAAATGCGTTAAGAATGATCGCTTGCTGACCAGGTGTAAAACCCAAGCCGTCTTTATCGATGTATCCGAAAATGAGGGGCAGCCACGCTCCCCAAATGAAGAATTGTAAAACCATCATCAGAAATAATTTTAGTCGAACGTATTCGCTCGGACGCTCAGTACCTGTGGTCATTTGTGTCTCCGAAACCGTGGTCGATATCAACCTAGTGCAATGTGTTTCTCGTAGAAAGGAGCATTTGCTCTCAATTGCAGGAAACGCAAGCATTTACTGTTGCACAGCGTAGCTAGAACGTATGGCACTACGCAAGCGGGTGATTTGCGAATTTTTATCAACAGTCTGAATTCCCTCTTCCTATTTTGCCCAGTCTCCCTTCATTTCGCATTCGCCATAGCAATGATCGAAAAATTCGGCTATTTACCCATACGCTGCCCTCAACTTTACTCACATTTCTCGTTACCCTAAACCAAGATTCACTGCTTTTCGTGCTCAGTCCGAAGGACGGTGCTCGTGCTCGTGCTCGTGCTCGTGCTCGTAATCGACGGTATCGGAACGACTCGATTACGAGCACGAGCACCATTTCATTGAGCACGAGCACGAAATCAGAACAAAAGATGTGGGTAAAGATG